>JAAVHD010000058.1 GCA_014799915.1 Oscillibacter sp. | reverse complement strand
GCTGGCCATTTGGGCCGCTCAATTCTTCCCGTTTCCCTCATCTCCAGTCTTTTCCCTCTACTTCCCCTCTCCCTTTTCTCTGTCTCGCCTGAATCCGTGGCTTTTTTGACACGCAGAAAACCTTGCGTCCTCTGGGACGCAAGGTTTTTTTCATGCCTTTTCCGGGAAGGGCTGAATCCACGAAGAAGTGAAATTTATGTAGGAGAGGAGATTTATACTTGTCTTTTCTACTGTCCTCTGGTAAAATACAAGTGTGTGCATATACATACAAATAAAGAAATAGAGGTGTGTTTTATGAGAAAGCAACTACTGGCAATCCTGTTGACGCTGTCTATGGTACTGGCATTGACCCCGACTGCGTGGATGCAAGAAACTGCCGCGCAGGAGCTGGTAACCGCCTATACGGAAACAGCCATCGACCCCGGCACAGAGGAACAGCCCGACAATGCCGAACTGTTTGCGGGCTATGTGGAGAAGGTGCTCTATGAAGATCTTATCGAAGATCCCCACTCCTTCAGCGCTCCATCTGCCAATCGCCTGACGGGCGTGAACGCGGCTCTTTATGGAAAACTCAAGGATTTTGTTTCAACTGTTGCCGAAAATGGCGGGGATACCACAATAACATTTACTCCGGATGATCTTGGCATAACAAAAAAGACTTTTACAAATTCTGAACTGGATATGGAATGCCCTCTGCTGGTAACAGGCGCAGATGGCAAGATGACTTTTGCAGAAGGTGTCATAGAGGCGATCTGCCTCCAGATGTTTGACGCCTCTGCTATTTTTAATGCCTTGCTGGCGGATTGCCCTTACGAACTTTACTGGTTTGATAAAGCCAACGGATGGCAAACTGGCATTCAGGCTTCTTCTTCCTCAAACAACTCCGTTACAGTCACGCAAATAATCTTTACACTTTATGTGTTCCCGGACTATGCCGAGACAAACTCATATCATACATATGATCCTGGACAGATGGATCCCTCCATCTCTGAAAAGGTCGCCGCTGTATATGAGGAGCCTCTTACCGTCCTCACCTGCATCCCCGATACTCTGACCGCGACCTATGGCCAGACCCTGTTTGAACTCTTCCTCTCTGGTACTGTAACCGCAGCTGGCGAGGAGAATACCCCTGTAGAGGGCTTCTGGGCCTGGGAAGATTCTATGGTATCCGTTGGAGATGTAGGCCCCCACACCTTCACGGCCATTTTCATCCCCGACGATACCGCTGTATATGATATAGTCACGGGCATCGAGGTCACGGTTATTGTGAGTGCGAAGACCATTCCCTCGGATGTAACTCTGGACGAAGTATCCTCTCCCTACACCGGCAGTCCGATCACGCCTGCCGTCACCGTCAGGGACGGCACAGACGAGCTGATTGAGGGCACTGACTACACGGTTGCCTATGAAAATAACACTGGCGCTGGTATAGCCAAAGTAACAGTCACCGGTAAGGGCAATTACACCGGCTCTGCCATCAAGAATTTCACCATCGAAAAAGCCACCGCCCCGGTGCCTTTGGCCGAGGCGGAGAATGTATATTACGGCGCAGCCACCGGCACCGTCACCCTGCCTGTCCCCAATGTCGCCGGTACGTTGGGAGATACATGCTATACCGTTGTGGAAACGACGGATGATGGTTGCATCCTGAAAGACACGCCCGCTGTTGCCAACGGGGTATTGACCTACACGCTGGCCGACGGCCTGACGGAAGATGCCGCAGGCAAGACAGCCGTCATCACCGTCAATGTTTCTGCCGCCAACTACAACGACTACACCGTCACTGTAACCATCACCCTGATGAATAAATCTTCCCAGGAGATCCCCGCCGTCAATCACGGCTATATTCCCAGTCCCGGCTCCGGCAGTACAGTCAGCAGTACCGGCACCCCCTCTGCGCCCAGCACCCCCGCCGCTTCCACGCCAGACACCGGCGCAGCCATCTCCTCCCAACCTGAGATCATCGTCAGGCCCGCGGCTGACGTGAGCGGCTCCGTTGCCGCCGTCACCGTGTCCGAGGAGATGGGCAGGGATCTGGTAAATCAGGCTGTAGAGAGCGGCAGCGGTACCGTAGCCATCGCCCCCGTCATCCCCGAAGGCGTGGACCGAGCCGAGGTCACCATCCCCGCCTCCGTAGCGGGGGACTTGGCTGAAAGGGCCAATGCGGAGCTGAAGGTGGAGACCCCTGCGGTGGACGTGTCCATCCCCAGCAGCGCCCTGAGCGATCTGGCCCAGCGAGGCGGCGACGTCTCTGTTTCTATTGAAAAGACCGGCGATGTGGTCAGCGTGGAGCTCAACGTCAATGACCGGCCGGTATCCAGCGTCAGCGGCGGTGTGACCGCTGCGGTCTCCCAGCCCGACTGCACAGCCGGTACGGTGGCCATGCTGGTCCAGCCCGACGGCAGCACCCAGGTGATCCGCCAGTCCGTAGCCGATCCCGCTGCCGGTACGGTGTACGTCCCTCTGGACGGCTCCGCAAAGGTGGTGTTGGTGGACAACAGCAAATCCTTCTCCGACGTGCCTGCCTCCGACTGGGCCTCCGATGCTGTGGCCTTTGTCTCCAGCCGCGAGCTGATGAGCGGCGACGGCAGCGGAGACTTTAGTCCCAACGCTTCCATGACCCGCGGTATGCTGGCCGTGGTGCTCCACAACCTGGAGAACAATCCCAGCGGCAGCGCCTCCGCCGTCTTCGACGACGTGAGCGACGACTGGTACGCCGAGGCCATACAGTGGGCCGCCGGGCAGCAGATCGTCACCGGCTATGATGACGGGCGCTTCGGCCCCGACGATTCCATCAGCCGCGAGCAGCTGGCCGTCATGCTCTACCGCTACGCGGACAGCCCCGTGACCTCTGGCACCGCCTTGAGTTTCAGCGACGCCGGTTCCATCAGCGACTACGCCAGTGAGGCCATTGCCTGGGCGGTGTCCGTTGGCGTCATGAACGGCAAGGGCAACGGCATCCTGGACCCCCAGGGCGGCGCCACCCGCGCCGAGGTAGCCCAGATGCTGCTGAACTTCGTGTCCGCCAGCGTCAAATAAGCGTGAAAACGATTTGATTCCCGGTGCTTTTCCTCGGGAATGCAGAAATCCCCTGAGACCGTGGGCCTCAGGGGATTTTTCCTCAGCTATGTATGCTGTTTCCTCGGATCACGCCGTTTGTAGTAGCCGTGAATGAACCTGCGCTCCTGTGGAAGGATCAGCGTGGAACCCTTCAGCCTCATAGAAGCGGAGGATTACCGACGTCATCGGGACGCAGAACTCGTTCATCAGACTGGCCGTAATGCGGGCACAGTTGTGGTAAGTGACAGTCCCCTTTTGCGGTACGCCTCCAGCTGGCCGATTGCGGATTTCCGAAACTCCTCCCGTGGCATCAGCATCTCCGCAGCAAAGCCCAGCTCTCTGGTATGCGTCATTCTGCGTCACCTCCTGCTTGTATATAACGCCCGATTCAATTTCCTCGAAAACCGGCATCCCCCGCCCTGCCGGCGTCCAGCGTCCGGCAGGTATAGATGATGACCGCCAGGCAGATCAGAAAGGTCAGCAGGTCGGACAGCGGCATGGAGTACAGCACGCCGTCCAGCCCGAAAAATCTTGGCAGCAGCAGGGCGAAGCCCACACCGAACACCACCTCGCGCACCATAGAAATGGCCGTGGAAGCAAACGCCTTGCCCAAAGATTGCAAATAGATGAAGGTCCCCTTGTTCACCGTAGCCAGGACCGTCATACACAGATAGACCCGGAAGCACTTGACGGCATACTGGGTATAATAGACGCTCTCATTCGCCGCACCAAAAATCCCAATGAGCTGCCGTGGGAAGCATTCCACAATGAGCAGCGCCACCCCGCCCACGACGGCCTCCGCCGCCAGCAGCCGAAGAAACAGGGCCTTTGCCCTGTCCTTGCGGCCCGCGCCGATGTTGTACCCCACCACCGGGATGCAGCCCGCCGCCAGTCCCACAGCGATGGAGATAACGATCTGGAAGAACTTCATCACAATGCCCAGCACGGCCATAGGGATCTGTGTATACTCCGCCTGCCCGAAAATAGGGTCCAGGGCGCTGTACTTCAGCGTCATATTCTGAATAGCGGCCATAGACATCACCAGGGAGATCTGGGAGAGGAAACTGCAAATACCCAGCGGCAGATAACGCTTTGCCAGCTTCCCATGGAGCCTGAAGCTGCTTTTCTCCAGCCGGACGGCCTTCATGCGGAAGAGATAGAAAACCGCCAGAGCGGCGGTAAGAACCTGCCCCAGCACCGTAGCCACCGCCGCTCCCATCATCCCCCAGCGGAAGACGAAGATAAAAACGGGGTCCAGGATGATGTTGACCAGCGCCCCCGCCAAGGTGGAAGCCATAGCAAACCGGGGACTCCCATCGGAGCGGATAATAGGGTTGAGCGCCTGACCAAACATATAAAAAGGAACACCCAGGGTGATCCAGAAGAAGTACTCCTTGGCCTGCCGGAAGGCCTCCTCGTTGATCCGTCCGCCAAACAGAGTCAGGATCGGCTCCTGGAACGCCAGATAGACCGCCGTCAGGGCCAGTCCGGCGGCCACGCACAGCAGCACGGCGCTGCCGATGCTCTTGTGGGCGGCGTTCTTGTCATTTGCCCCCAGGCTGATGCTGACAAAGGCGCAGCAGCCGTCGCCGATCATCACCGCGATAGACAGGGCCACCACCGTCAGCGGGAAGACCACCGTGTTGGCCGCGTTGCCGTAGGAACCCAGATAGTCCGCGTTGGCGATGAAAATCTGGTCCACTATATTATATAGTGCGGCCACCAGCAGGGAGATCACGCAGGGAACGGCGTATTTTACCATAAGTCTGCCCACAGGCTCGGTTTCGAGAAATGCGTTGGATTTTTGGTTTTCCATAATTGTTTCCTCCTTAAAACGTGAGAAAGCGCCCGGCGAGAAGGAGCTGGACTTATGCCTTCTGGCCGCGCGCTTTCAATATGATATTGGGTTTGGGACAGCAAAAAACAACGCATGGCAGTCAACCGGAATTACGCATTGACGCTACACGTTGCGCTATTATTGTAGCAAATACAGTGGCAAAAAGTCAAGCGCTTCTTTTGCAAAATTTTATTATGACACTCCCGGCCACCAAAAAATCACCCTCCAAGTGTAAAATACCGCCGAACAGGGAAAACAATTTTTGATGTGTAGGGCACGACGACCTAGGCGCGCCGATCTTCCAGCCCCTTGGATCAGTCCTTCAGACGGCGGGCCGGGGTCGTCCCGCCCCGTGGGCCGGCCTTTGGCCGGCTAGGGCTGGGGCCGCCTATGGCGGCCTAACGCCTACAAAATACGCTGTATGTGGGGCAAAATTGATTTCCCTGACCGTCGAAAACTGACGGTTGAGTTTCTTCGGAAAGTGTGATATAGTAATACAACTCAAATCGTGAAAGGAAGTTGTATATGAAGCTGAAGGAACTGTTCAGCGCCCATGACATGACCGTGGGCCCACCCTGGAAGCGAATTATGGAATTTACCGTGCCCATGCTGATCGGTAACCTGGCCCAGCAGCTCTACAACACGGCGGACTCCATCGTCGTAGGGCACTACGTGGGCGACAACGCCCTGGCGGCGGTGGGCAGCGCCGCGCCCATCCTGAATCTGCTGATCGCCCTGTTCGTGGGCGTCTCCACCGGTGCCGGGATCGTCATCAGCCAGAACTATGGCTCGGGCAAGCGGGACAAGCTCAGCGAATCCATCGGCAACTGCGTCACCCTGGCGGCCATCTCCGCCGCCGTCACCATGGTCATCGGCCTGGCGGTCACAACGCCCATGTTGAAGCTGCTGGATACGCCGGCGTCCATTATTGATTGGGCCGGCAGCTATCTGCATATCATCTTTTGGGGCGTAGCGGGCGGCGCGTTCTACAACATCCTCTCCGGCATCCTGCGGGGTCTGGGCGATTCCGTGTCCGCGCTGGCCTTTCTCCTGCTGTCCACGGTACTGAACATCGGGATGGACATCTGGTTTGTGGCGGGCTTCAAAATGGGCGTGGCCGGCGTCGCATTGGCCACGGTGCTGGCCCAGGGCATCTCGGCGGTGATGTGCTTCCTGAAGCTGCTGCGGATGCAGGATGTATTCGACTTCACACTGGACAGCCTCCGCCTTCGGCGGGACTGCGCCCTGCGTATCGTCCGCATCGGCGTGCCCACCGGCATCACCCAGGCCATCATGTCCGTGGCCATGCTGGTGGTCCAGTCCCTGACCAACAGTATGGGCGAGGTAGTCATCGCCTGCAACGTCATCATCATGCGGGTGGACGGCTTCGCCATGCTGCCCAATATGTCCTTCGGCCAGGCCATGAGTGTCTACACCGGCCAGAACGTGGGCGCGAGAAAGATGGACCGGGTAAGCGAGGGACTCAAGCAGGGCGGCCTTATGGCGGTAGGCTTCGCCTGCGCCATCACCGCCTGCCTGCTGCTGTTCGGCAAGTACCTGTTCGCCCTCTTCACCGACACGCCGGAGCTCATTGAGCTGGCCTGCCGGATGATGCGGATCATGGCCGCGGGGTACATCACCATCGCCGTCACCCAGGTGCTGGGCGGCATCATGCGGGGCGCGGGGGACACGGTGACCCCCATGTGGATCTCCCTGATCACCACCATCGTGCTGCGGGTCCCCATCGCCTATGTGCTGGCGTGGCTCACCCGCTGCCCGGAGTGGCCCAACGGACGGCCGGAGGCGCTGTCCTTCTCCCTGCTGGTACCTTGGGTGCTGGGCGCGGTGTTCTCCGCCATCGCCTACAGGCACGGCAAGTGGCGGAAACTGATCACGTCGGAAGCTCTACAGTAAGAAAAATGCCGGGACCCGAAGGGTCCCGGCATTTTTATGCGGTTTACTCGCCGCTCATATACGGCTCCAGCTGCTTTTTTAGCTCCTCGCAGTCGTCGCTGTAGAGCAGCACCTGCAAGGGACGGCCCAGGTCCAGACTGTAGACGCCCAGCAGGGACTTTGCGTTCACGGTGTACCGGCCGGACACCACATCCACATCAAACGGGAAGCGGCTGACCAGGTTGACAAACTGCTGCACCTCGTTGACCTGGGTGAGGGAAACGGTTACTGCTTGCATGAAGTGGACTCCTTTCTGGCGCTGAGTTCAGCGATGATACGGTTATAGGAATTCTTATTGATCTGGTAGAAGAACAGCACGACCGCCGTGACGATCCACAGGATACCGGGAATGGTGGAAAAGGCGTGATGGATCACGGACTGGACGGCCTCGCTCTGGACCTGGTTCGCCTGGAAGCCCAGCATCCCCAGCACCGCCGCCAGGAGGGAAGTACCGGCAGCCATGCCCACCTTGTTGCCCAGGGAGACAAAGGCGTACTGGAAGCCGTCGTTGCGGATGCCGGTTTTCCACTCACCGTACTCCACGCAGTCCGGGATAATGGCGTAAATGGCGGTATTAAATCCGCAGAAAAACAGCTGGGACAGCGCCGCACAGGCATAGAAAGGAACGGGCGTATCCACCGCACTGAAGAAGTACAGCGCCAGCACGCACACGCCGGTCCCGGCGGCAAACAGGGAGGCGGTACGGCCCTTGTTGCCCAGCCAGCGGAAGACGAAGGGGAACGCCGCCGCGCCGATGATGGAGGGGATCATGAGCACCATGGAGTAGGTGGTGAACAGCGTCTCGTTGCCCTCCACATACTTGAAGTAATACATCAGGTTGGCGCTGCGTCCATAGTGGGTCACGCCGAAGAGGAGCTGCCCCACCAGGGCGATCAGGTACGGCTTATTCTGTACCGCCGCCTTGAGCTGGACGGAGATGGGGATGCTCTCCTTGACGGGAGGCGTCACCACTTCCTTTGTCTTGGCAAAGCAGAACCAATGGCAGGCAGTAAAGATTGCACCGTAGAGCACCGTGACCAGCAGGTATCCCCTGGCCTGGTTCTCTCCGCCGAAGGCGGCAATCAGGGGCAGGGTGACGATATTGATGATGTTGATGGCGATCATGGCGCACACGGACCGGGAGGTGTTGATCTGAGCCCGCTCCTCGATGTTCTGGGTCAGCGCGCCGCAGAGGGTGCCATAAGGGATATTGACGCAGGTGTAGCCGAAGACCAGCAGGCAGTAGGTGATGTACATATACACCGTCTTGGACCCGTCGGACCAGGTGGGATGTGCCCAGAAGGTCAGCACCAGGACGATGGCCGTCAGAGGCGCACCGATGAGCAGCCAGGGGCGGTAGCGTCCCCAGCGGGTCTTAGTGCGGTCGCTGAGACTGCCGATCAGAGGATCATTGATAGCGTCCCAGAACCGGGAGATAAGCATCAGCAGAGAGACGGCGGCCATGGGAATGGCGCACACGTCCGTGTAGAAGATCATGAGGAAGTTACTCACGAACATCCAGCTGAAATTGCAGCCCACGTCGCCAAAGCCATAGGCGACCTTGCTGATAAGAGGAACCTTTACATTGGTGTTCTGTTCCGGTGTATGTGCAGCCATCCTTACGCCTCCTTCGCGATCTTTACCACTGCCTTGACGATATTCGCCTTGTCGGCAACGCTCTTGTCCATAGCGTTCTGAATGTCGTCAAAGTCAAAGATGTCGGTAACAATGCCCTTCAGATTCACCCTTCCGGCGGCTACCGCATTAATAGCCATGGGATAAATGTGGCGGTAGCGGAACACAGTCTTGAAGGTCAGCTCCTTGTCCAGGGCCAGACTCATGGGCAGAGTCATCTCCCCGGTCTTGGAGTAACCCACCAGGACGATGGTCGCGCCCTTCTTGGTCATGTGGATGGCCTGGCGGGTGGTGATCTCCGTACCGGCGGTCTCGATGACAAGATCACAGCCCCTGCCGCCGGTGAGCTTCCGCACGGCCTCCACCGCGTCCTCGTCCTTCCCATTGATCACGCCGTCCGCCCCCAGCTCCAGGGCCTTGTCCAGTCGCTTTTGCATCACATCCACCACGTACACCCGGCTGACGCCCTCGGCCTTGAGGGCCATCATGGACACCAGGCCGATGCAGCCCGCGCCCATGACCACAGCCGTCTGTCCCGCGTGAGCACCGCCCTGATTGGCGGCGTGGAAGCCCACAGCCAGAGGCTCGATCAGCGCACCCTCCAGCGTGCTGACGTTATCCGGCAGCTTAAAGCACAGATCCGCCTCGTGGGCCACGTACTCCTGGAACACACCGTCCACCGGAGGCGTAGCGAAGAAGACCACGTCGGGGCAGAGGTTATACTTCCCCTCCCGGCAGAACTCGCAGTGGCCGCAGGTCTTGCCCGGCTCCAGGGCCACCCGGTCACCCACCTTCAGGTGCTTCACGTTTTTGCCCACCTCTACCACGGTGCCGCCGGGCTCGTGGCCCAGAACAAAGGGGGGCTCCACCACGTAATCCCCGATGGCTCCGGTCTCATAGTAGTGCATGTCGCTGCCGCAGATGCCCACGTACTCCAGCTTCACCAGCACCTCGTCGTCCTTGGGGTTGGGAATGGGCCGCTGGGTGTACCCCATCTTGCCGATGCCTTCCATCACTGCTACCTTCATGTTTCCTGTCATGTCGTCTTCCTCCTTGATATTTTACTTTCATAAAGTATTTTATTAAGTGTTTATATTAAAGCATAGCCCCCTACAAAAGTCAATAGGGAAAATGAATTTCAGCAATTCAACCATTTCAGGCGGTCAGATTTTGTACAAAACGCAAAACGCCGCCGTCCCGGCAGGGACGGCGGCAATCTCTATGATATACAGGCCCATATTATTCTTCGATTAAAACTGAAACACCGTTACCGTGCAGAAATCATGGAATAGCAAGAGCTAAAGAGCGTATTTAAAGCTCTTTTTGATACTTCTTCCTTCAATTATAGGGACGCTGATTCAGCCTTACTCAATGTCGTGCAGTGTCAAGTATTTCTAGCTTTCAACTACTTCTGTGAGTACAGTTTTGCGCGGCTAAAAACAACCTAGGAAGTTATGGCGTTATCAATTTGGCGAAAGATGGAAGCAAATTCTTCCTTTGAAATGCTTCTTTGGGGAAGCCACGAGCAATACAGCGACTCAACGTCCGATGTATATTGGGGTAGTAATGCTTTTACCATGTCACGAGCATACAAATTGGCATCCAGTTCGTATGGTAGATTCTCATAAACGAGTGTAAAATATTCTTCATTTCCCATAAGACGGCAGTTTTCCCATTTTCCACCGATAAGCTTAAAACACAGCCCATTATATAAAATTACATAATTTATGCTCTCTCGAATAGGTTTAGGAAATTTTTGGGGATGAGTATATTGCACAGCATGCCGTAATTCATGGTAGAAATAGAATAACACCTCAAATTCTGATTCACTTTCCAAAAGGTTCCTATTAAGGAAAAGTGTTTTTACCGTAATATCAAAGGTTCCGAAAGCATTTTCATACCCAGAAGGCATGATATCGGAGAGTTGAATATCTAGGTCGTTTTCTCTGACAAAAGAATAGAACAGCTTTTCTATATCAAAATTCAATTCAACCCCACCTCTATATTCCGATTTGTCGTTCTGTGCTGAAATAAAGTACCTGTATACTTTTTGTGTACCAAGCACCACCCGAACCTCTGAAACCGCAGCAATTCAAGGGGTTCGGGTGGCCGATACCTTTAACTTTCAAGAAAAAGTATCAAAGCTCCTGCAAAAACCGCTCCACCTGGGTCAAAGCTGCGCCCACGGCGGAGGCTTCCAGCTTATAGCGGCAGAATTTCAGATAGGAAGAATCCCGCCGGAAGGTATTGCGCTCCTCCAGCATCGACAGCAGCGGCCCGCCGAACTCCTCCAGATACGCCCCCACATAGCCGCCCACGATCACATCGCAGTCAAAGCTCATATGCAGATTGTTGACCGCCACCGCCAGATAGGCAAGATACTCCCGCCATACCGCCTCCATGCCGGCATCCCCGGCCCGGAGCCTGTCAAAGAAGGTGGGCAGACTGCCGTCCGCGTGCCGGGACAGCACCTGAGCCGAGCAGTAGGCGTCCAGACACCCCTCCTTGCCGCAGTAGCACTGCCGCCCGCCGGGGACCAGGGTGTTGTGACCGAACTCCCCCGCCCGAAGGTGCTCCCCGGCGTAGAGCTGGCCGCCGTTGAGGATGGCCCCGCCCACGCTGTTGCTGAGTGAGAGGTAAATCAAATTCCCAGCGTCCGGGTTCCCGCAGACCTCCGCCAGCCCGGCGGCATTGGCGTCGTTGATAAAAGTACAGGGATAAGGAATATACCGGCTGAACATACCGGTGGACACATCCCGGAGATTCAGGATATGGGAATACCGCAGCTCCCCGCCGTCCACAATGCCGGGCAGGGACACCCCGACCCCCAGAATCCGCTCCTCTCCGCCTTCCGCCGCCACGATATCCCGGATCAGTTCCCCTAGACTCTGCATATACGCATCATCCAGCGAGAAAGGGCAGGTCCTCCGGACGGAACGGACCAGCTGCCCGCTCAGATCCACCAGTACGGCGCTGGCGTGGTTCCCCGTCAGATCCAGTCCCACCGCCAGCCGCGCGTCCCGGACCGGGGCGTAGGCTTTCGCCTTCCGCCCGCCGGTAGACTCATACTGCCCGACCTCCTGCACCAGCCCCAGTCCGGTCAGCTCCTTCACATTTTGTAAAATCGTCGGCCAGCTCAGCGCCAGCCGCTGGGTCAGCTCCAGCTGGGAGATCCGGTCGCAGGTCAGAATGCAGCGCAGGGTGCTGATCCGGTTGCGCCGCTTGACATCCATATTGTTGACAGGAGCCTCTGTCATATCACATCATCCTTTATAATAAAGAGTCTACAGTTCCTCCGGAAAATCATCCAGTGTCCTGCCGGAAACCCGCTTCCACATCACGATACCCAGCGGCAGCGTCAACAGCTCCGCCGCCAGAAAAGCGCTCCAGATCAGCGTCAGACTTTGAAATGCCAACGCGGCCAGCATCAGCACCAGCGGCAGCACCGCCTGCCGGAGCGTCGTAAGCACCGTGCTGAACACCGCCCGGCTCAGGCCCTGAAACCCGGCGGCCAGCACCAGACACGGCACGGCGATCAGCTGTCCCAGCGCCAGGATCCGCAGGGCGGGGATTCCAATAGCCAGCATATCCGGCGATGCGTCAAACAGCAGCAGTACCGTCCCCGGGAACAGCTCCATCACCAACAAAAAGGGAACATACAGCAGCCAGCCATAGATCATGGCCCAACGGATGGTCCCCGAGATGCGCGCAGGCTTCTCCGCCCCATAGTTATAGGCCACAATGGGGATGACCCCCAGATTGATGCCATGCGCGCCTACAGTGGTCAGATTCAAAACCTTCGTACACGCACCGTAAACCGCCACAGCGGTGGTAGAGAATCCAATAAGAATAGAGTTCACCACGATAGCCAGCAGGGAGACGATCCCCTGCACCAGCGACGTGGGCAGGCCCACCCGCAGGATGTTGACGATGCTCCGCCCGTCGGGACGCAGTGTGAAATGGATGGGAATTTCCTGATTCCACCGCCGGTTGATGAGGAACCCGGCCAGACAGCCCACCCACTGACCGATAACGGTAGCCGCTGCCGCGCCGGTGACGCCCATGGCGGGCAAACCAAACCAGCCGAAAATCAGGACCGGGTCCAGGATCAGATTAGTGACCGAGGCGGCGGAGAGCGTATAAAGGAACAGCCCGGACTTGCCGCTGGCGATGGTGAACCGGTCAAAGACCCACTGGCCCATCTGCCCCAGAGAAAACAGCATACAGATTTGCAGATAAGATGTACCGTAGTCCGTAATGATCGCGTCTCCGGCGGACTGCCAGACAAAATAGGGCCGGACGAGCAGCAGTCCGCACACCGCCAGCAGTAGTCCCGCGCACAGCGCCAGAAACAGCGCCGCGGAGGCGGCTTTTTTCACGCCCTCCCCGTCCCGCCGCCCCAATGCCTTGGAGATCACAGCGTTCAGCCCCACGGCAATGCCGCCGCCCAGAGCGCTCATGAGTATCTGCATCGGAGAGGACAGGGACACAGCGGTCAGCGCCGCCTCCGACACCCGGGAGACGAAAACACTGTCCACAAAATTGTACAGGGAATTGATGAGCAGAGACACCATCAACGGCATCCCGGTCCCCAGGATCAGCTTCGGGATGGGCTGGACGCCCATTATATTTTCGCCCGTACGCTCCGGCATAACCAGCCTCCTTGTCCGGCGGGGATACCGCTCCCCCGGAATATGATGGCTTCATTATGATGGAGAAAGCGGAAAAAGTCAAGGTTCAGCCTGCGCCGCAGCGGGGTAATGTTGTGCATTGCGCACAAGGAATGCTTTCCTGTTTTTGTCAATTCCACAAAATTCAAAGAAAATTCATATTTCCTCTTGCATCTTCACACAATTGTGGTATGATAGTCTCATCCATTGGAAACGTTACCGATAACGTTTCTGGAAATTTGATGAATTGGATAACAGGAGGAAACGAAATGAAGAAGAAGGTATTGGCTCTTGCACTGGCCGCCATCATGTGCCTGGCTCTGCTGGCCGGCTGCGGCGGCAGCAGCTCCAAAGGCTCCGTCTACTGGCTGAACTTCAAGCCCGAGTCCGATGAGGATCTCCAGAAGATCGCCGCCATGTACAAGGAGAAGACCGGCGTAGAGGTCAAGGTGGTCACCGCCGCTTCCGGCACCTATGACCAGACCCTGACTTCCGAGATGGACAAATCCGCTCCCCCCACGATCTTCGTGGTCGGCGCCAAGGACAAGCTGGACAACTGGTCTGAGTATGCCAAGGATCTGGCCGGCACCGAGCTGGCCGCCGAGGTGAGCTCCGACGCCTGGAACCTCTATGATTCCAACGGCAAGCTCGGCGCTATCGCCTACTGCTACGAGTGCTTCGGCATCATCGTCAACCCCGATCTGCTGGCCCAGGCTGGTCACAGCGTGGACGAGATCACCAACTTTGCCTCCCTGAAGGCCGTGGCCGAGGACATCCACGCCCGCGCCGGCGAGCTGGGCTTTGACGCTTTCAGCTCCTCCGACATGGACGGCTCCTCCTCCTGGCGCTTCACCGGCCACATGATCAACCTGGACTACTACTATGAGTCCCGGGACGACGGCGGCTGGACCGAGTGCCCCCCCTCCATCAAGGGCACCTACATGGACAACTTCAAGGATCTGTATGACCTGTGCATCAACAACAGCCTGACCGCTCCCACCGAGCTGGCCACCGGCGGTCATGATGCCGAGAACGAGTTCAAGACCGGCAAGGCCGCGTTCTTCGTCAACGGCTCCTGGGAGTTCTCCGCCGTCAGCGAGAGCGTTCCCAACGCCACCATGATCCCCTACTACTGCGGCGTGTCCGGCGAGGAGAAGGCCGGCCTCAACTGCGGCACCGGCAACTACTGGTGCGTCAATGGCAAGGCCTCCGAGGCTGACCAGCAGGCCACCATGGACTTCCTGATGTGGTGCGTCACCGATGCCGAGGCTTCCCGCATCCTGGTCGACTCCTTCGGCGTCATGCCCTTCAAGCAGGCCGCTGAGTCCACCAACGGCTTCCTGGCCGATGCTGACCGCTACACCGCCGACGGCTGCTACGTCATGGAGTGGGCCACCAACTTCCAGCCCAACGTGGACGAGTACCGCGCTGCCGTGGTTTCCGCGCTGAACGTCTACAACTCCGACCAGTCCGACGCCAACTGGGAGCAGGTCCGTACCGCCATCGTGGACGGCTGGGCCACTCAGTATCAGGCTGTCTACAACTGATCGAACCGGCCAAACTGAATATGACGGAAGGGGGCGGGCGCTTTCGCCCGTCCCCTCTGCTATTATTTTGAAGAAAGGAAGCGAACCTTGATGCAGAAAAAACTTGCGAAAGGCAATACCATCCAGGCGTCTACCCGCCGGTGGTTCCCCCTCTTCCTCGGCCCCGTGGTGGCCGCCTTTATCATCGGATTTGTCTGGCCTTTTGCACAGGGCATCTGGCTGTCCATGTGTAATTTCCGCCTGATCTCCGACGCGAAATTCACCGGCTTTGACAACTATATCAAGGCCTTCCAGGATGCGTCCTTTACCCACGCCTTCTGGTACACAGCCCTCTTCGCCATCACCAGTCTGGTGCTGATCAACGTGCTGGCCTTCATTGTCGCCTACCTTCTCACCCAGGGGCTCAAGGGCAGCAACATCTTCCGCACGGTGTTCTTCATGCCCAACCTCATCGGCGGCATCGTGCTGGGCTATATCTGGTCCATGATCTTCGACGGCGTCCTGGGCCGCATGAACACCTCCATCCTGCTGGAGACCAAGTACGGCTTCTGGGGCCTCATCATCCTCATGTGCTGGCAGCAGATCGGCTATATGATGATCATCTATGTCGCCGGTCTCCAGGCCGTGCCCGAGGACATGATCGAGGCGGCCCGCATCGACGGGGCCACCAAGGCGCAGACCCTCTTCCAGGTGACCATCCCCAACGTGATGCCCTCCATCACCATCTGCGTGTTCCTGTCCCTGACCAACGGCTTCAAGCTCTTTGACCAGAACCTGGCCCTGACTGCCGGCCAGCCCTTCATCATCCAGCCCGACGGTTCCAACATCAAGACCACGGAGATGCTGGCCCTGAACATCTACAACACCTTCTACAGCTCCAACACCACGTCCCAGGGTGTGGCCCAGGCCAAGGCGGTCATCTTCTTCATCCTGGTGGCCGGACTGGGTCTGGCCCAGCTGGCATACACCCGTAACAAGGAGGTACAGCAGTAATGAAAACGAATTCGCTTGCCGCCGAGCGCCGCAACAAGACGATCCTGTCCGTGGTGCTGTCCATCATCAGCGTCATCTATGTACTGCCTGTACTGACGGTGGTGCTCAACTCCTTCAAGTTTAACACCTACGTCAAGACGGATACCTTCGCCCTCCCCACCGGGGAGATGTGGGCCGGGTTCTCCAACTTCGTCAAGGGCATGACCTTCGGCAATTATCCCTTCTATAAGAGCGTGCTCTACAGCGTCGTGATCACCCTGCTGTCCACCGCTTTGATCCTCATCTGCACCTCCATGGCCGCGTGGTACATCACCCGTGTGAACTCCACATTCTGCCAGGCGCTCTACTATCTGTGCGTGTTCTCCATGGTGGTCCCCTTCCAGATGGTCATGTTCACCCTGTCCAAGACGGCGGATACCCTCCATCTGAACACCCCCTGGACCATCCCCATCGTATACCTGGGCTTCGGCGCCGGCCTGGCCATCTTCATGTTCGCGGGCTTCGTGAAATCCATCCCCCTGGAGATCGAGGAAGCCGCCGCTATCGACGGCTGCGGCCCTGTGCGGACCTTCTTCTCCGTGGTGCTGCCCATGCTCAAGCCCACCATGATCTCCGTGGGCATCCTGGAGATCATGTGGGTGTGGAACGACTACCTGCTGCCCGTGCTGGTGCTGGACATCAATGAGTACCGCACCATCCCCATCCACATCCAGTACCTGAAGGGCAGCTACGGCACGGTGGATCTGGGCTCCACCATGGCGCTGATCCTGCTGAGCATCATCCCTGTGATCGCCTTCTACCTCACCTGCCAGAAGCACATCATCAAGGGCGTTGCCGCCGGCGCGGTGAAGGGATAATCTTGTATTTTTCCACCGGGCCTGTTACGAAAGGCCGAAGAGTCGAGGAGGTGCTCCAGTGACAATCAAGGATATTGCCCGTCTGTCCGGCTGCGGCGTGGCGACGGTATCCCGGGTGCTCAACAATCACCCCGACGTCAGTGAGGAGACCCGGCAAAAGGTGATGGCGGTGGTGGAGGCAAACGGCTTCCAGCCCAACAACAACGCCCGGCAGCTCAAGCAGCAGACAGGCACCGGCATTGCCGTCATTGTCAAGGGCACCCAGAATATGCTGTTTGCCGATCTGGTGGAGCGCATCCAGGGCCTGCTGCGGGAAGCGGGCCGGGACGGCCAGGTCTACTACCTGGACGAGGATGCCGACGAGGTTGCCTACGCCCTGCAGCTGTGCCGGGAGCGCAAGCCGCCGGGGATACTCTTTCTGGGCGGGGATCTGGAGCTGTTCCAATCGAAATTTCAGTCCATCGGGGTGCCCTGCGTGCTGCTGACCAACAGCGCCAAGGATCTGGGCTTCCATAACCTCTCTTCCATCACCACCGACGACCGGGAGGCGTCCCGGCAGGCGGTACACTTCCTGGCTGGCCGGGGCCACCGGTATATTGGACTGATGGGCGGGAACTTCTCCTGCTTCCAGATCGGCTACAGCCGGTTCCTGGGCTGCCAGCAGGCCTGTGAGGAGCTGGGGCTCCCCTTCGACGGAATGCGGCAGTGCGAGTTCTGCCGCTACTCCATGGCGGAGGGCTACGCGGCCACCCGGAGGCTGCTGGAGCGGTGCCCGGAGCTGACGGCCATCTTCGCGGTCAGCGACGTGATGGCCACGGGCGTCATCCGGGCCCTGCGGGACCTGGGGAAGCGGGTGCCGCAGGATATCTCCGTGATGGGCTTTGACGGAGTCGCCATTTCCGACTATCTGGTCCCCCGTCTGACCACCGTGCGGCAGAACACCTCCCAGATCGCGGAACGGGGTGTGAATGTGCTGCTGCGCAACATTGAGCGGGGCTGCCGGCCTCTGCATGAGGTGGTGCCTTTCCAGCTCATTGAGGGTGAAAGCGTGGCACGTCTGCCGCTGGGCAGGGATGCCGCCGCAAAATAAACCGAAGACTCAGAGGCGGTTTCTGCCCTGGTCTCAAGAGGAGCGATATGTATCATGGACATCAAAGAAAATCTGACACAACTTACCAATGAGCAGTTCGGCCTTGCGCCGGACCAGTGCAGCGACCGTCAGCTCTATGAGGCGCTGCTGAAGCTGACCTGCCGCATGGCGGCGGAGCGTCCCGCTCCGGCGGGCGAGCGGAAGCTCTACTACTTCTCCGCAGAATTTCTGATCGGAAAGCTGCTGGACAACAACCTGCTAGCCCTGGGCATCCGGGACCAGGTGCGGGAGCTGCTGTCCGGCATGGGCCGGGATCTGAACGCGGTGGAAGAGCAGGAGCCGGAGCCCTCCCTGGGCAACGGCGGACTGGGCCGCCTCGCGGCCTGCTTCCTGGATTCCATCGCCGCGCTGGGCCTGCCGGGAGACGGCGTGGGCCTCAACTACCACTACGGTCTGTTCCATCAGAAATTCGTAGGCAATAAGCAGACCGAGACCCCCGACCCCTGGCTGGAGCAGGAGAACTGGCTGATCTCCACGGGCAAGTCGTTCACCGTCCCCTTCGGCGGCTTCGACCTGACGGCGAAGCTGTGGGACGTGGCGGTCCCCGGCGCGTATAACAACTATGCCAACCGGCTGCATCTGTTTGACGTGGAGGAGCCCGCCGCCCCGCCGGAAAGCGGCATCAACTTCGACAAAACCGACGTTGTCCACCACCTCACCAGCTTCCTCTACCCCGACGACGGGGACGATCAGGGCCGCCTGCTGCGGGTGTACCAGCAGTACTTTATGGTATCCGCCGGCGCGCAGCTGATCCTGCAGGAGCTGGAGGAGCGGGGCTACGGTCCCGGGGAGCTGGCGGACCACGTGGCCATCCAGATCAACGACACCCACCCCTCCATGGTGATCCCGGAGATGATCCGGCTGCTGACCGCCAGGGGACTGAGCATGGACGACGCCATCTCCCAGATCAGCCGCGCCTGCGCCTATACCAACCACACCATTCTGGCGGAGGCCCTGGAGAAGTGGCCTGTGTACTTCATCGAGCGGGTAGCGCCCCAGCTGGTGCCCATTATCCGCGAGCTGGACCGCCGTGCGCGGGAGGTCAGTTCCGATCCCACCGTGGCGATCCTGGACAATAACGGTCTGGTCCACATGGCCCACATGGACATCCACTACGGCTGTTCCGTCAACGGCGTGGCGGCTCTGCACACCGAGATCCTGAAAAAAGCGGAGCTGAAGGCGTTCTACGACCTCTACCCCGACAAGTTCAACAACAAGACCAACGGCGTCACCCTGCGCCGCTGGATGGAAGCCTGCAACCCGGATCTGACCGCTCTCATCGACCAGTGCATCGGTCCCGACTGGCGGCAGAATCCCGACCAGCTGGTGGGCCTGCTGGCCTTCATCGACGATGAGCACGTGCTCAACCGCCTGCTGGCCGTCAAGCAGTCCGCCAAGGAGCGGTTCTGCCGTGAGCTGCGGGACGTCCAGGGCGTGGAGCTGGACCCCAACTCCCTCTTTGACGTGCAGATCAAGCGCCTCCACGAGTACAAGCGCCAGCAGATGAACGCGCTGTATGTCATCGCCAAGTACCTGGAGATCCGGGCGGGCCGCCTGCCGGAGAAGCCCATCACTGTGATCTTCGGCGCAAAGGCCGCCCCGGCCTATGTCATGGCCAAGCACATCATCCACCTGATCCTCTGCCTGCAAAAGCTCATTGAGAACGACCCGGCGGTGCGGCCCTGGCTGCGGGTGGTGATGATCGAGAACTACAACGTCACCTGGGCGGAGCAGCTGATCCCCGCCGCGGACATCTCCGAGCAGATTTCCCTGGCCTCCAAGGAGGCCAGCGGCACCGGCAACATGAAGCTGATGGCCAACGGCGCGGTGACCCTGGGCACCATGGACGGAGCCAACGTGGAGATCGCGGAGCTGGTGGGCCCGGACAACATCTACACCTTCGGCGCCCACAGCGACCGGGTGATCCACCTCTACGACGACAAGGGCGGCGAGCGCTACCGCCCCGTGGACTACTACCACACGCCCAAGGTGGAGCCGCTGGTGGACTTCCTGCTGTCCCCGGAGCTGCTGGGGATCGGCGATCCCTACAGTCTGGCAGCCCTGTGGCGGGACATGAAGGGCAAGGACTGGTTCATGGCCCTGCTGGACGTGGAGGAGTATATTGCCGTCAAGGATCTGGCCGTCCGCCAGTACGGCGACCGGAAATCCTGGGCCCGGAAGATGCTGACCAACATCGCCAAGGCCGGCTACTTCTCCTCCGACCGCACCATCAAACAGTACAACGAGGATATCTGGCATCTGGGATAAAGCAGAATATCGACCGGAGGGAGCGCCGCTCCCTCCGGTTTTAACAATTTGGTCCAAAATTGTTAAGTTTTCCCGCCTTACTGCCGAATAACATAACAGACGGTTGTATTTTAGCGGCCCAAACAGAGAAAAAGGAGAATATCATGAGCGAGACGACGAATTGGCCGGAGGGCATCGTACCGGTGCAGTATGGCAAGTGGACCTTGGGCGACGCGACCAGTATGCTCAAAAGGGTGGAGAAAACGCCGGAGCTGGAAAAACTGTTGGATAAAGTGGAATTCCATGAATATACCCAGCAGGAAATGCGGGAATCCGCAAGGAAGAGTTTCCTGTCATCCATCTCTCAGTATCAAACCAAAGAACTGCGGGATTTCGCCAAAACCATCTACGAAGAGCGGGACCGTGCCATTAACGATTTTTATGACGGGAAGCTGTCCGCACAGGGCCTGACGGACAAATTCCGGGATCTCCTCACCCGGTACCGGCAGGGCTATGATGACAGGGTGCCGCTGGGGGTGGACTATTACACGGAGGAGGCCATGACGGAGATCTTTTACAGCGACTTCCGGGCCAGCATCCTGAACATCGCCGTGGAACGTAACAACGCGGAGGGGCGGCAATATATCACCGGCAGGATTTCTGACGCCATCAACGGAGAACGGAACTGGAAGTATTACAACTCGGACTACTACTTCGCCAGCGAGGACGCGCTTGCCGCTATTACGGAAGGGCTGGACCAATATGTAGAGCTCCGTAAATCGGAACTCGCCGGCTGGGAAGGGGTCCCCGGCTTCGAGATCGACATCCCGGATTACAAAGAGGAAGGGATGGATGAGTGCTATAACTTCAATTCCTCCTGGTCGGCGTATACGTACAATGTCTGTTATCGCGGCGACGCGGACCAGTTCATGCGGGACTATGACCAGGTACCGCCTAAGGACTTTGAATGGTTCTACCAGTCCGGTGGCTGCAACGGCAGTGTTCATTACAAACACCTCCAATTCATCTCTGATGGTGCCAACACGTACTATCAAAAACCCCCTACCGCCTTTGATCCTGAGGATCGATACAGCGCCACCACATGGGCATCCTATACGGATTCAAACGGGAAAAAGCACTTTGTCAGCACCGACTTTGCCTATCTCAGCATAGATTCCTCATTCAAATACCACGGCCAAGGGCTGTATGTGGTATCCTCTCTGCTGCAATTCACTGGAAATAAAAAGGAGGACATCCCATATAATAAGTTCCTGGACAGCCTGCAAGTGTGCAGTAAAGGATACTATAGAGCTTTTGCCAAACCGATTGATCTCCGGGCCTGAAACGGTCCTCCGCAGCAAGCCGGTCAAAAAATCCCGCAGGATTTTTTGACTGGCTTGTTGCCGTTTCGATGCCGGAATGATATAGTTTATTTGCACCGGGAGAACGATACATCCCTGTAGGGGCGCACAGTGTGCGCCCGCACGATAACCTGCATCTTCCGTTAGAAACGGGCGCACAATGTGCGCCCCTACACAGCGATATGCGTATCCAATATATTTCGCATACCACCAGAAAAGAGGTGTCCAGTCTTGATTCGCGTTTTGATCGTCGAAGACGAAAAGCCCATTTCCAACTTAATCCGCCTGAGCCTGACCAAGGAGGGGTTCCACTGCACCTGCGCCTATGACGGCGCCGAAGCGGCGGACCTTCTGGAGCGGGAACCCCCTTACGACCTGATCCTCCTGGACGTGATGCTGCCGGAGGTAGACGGCTTTGAGCTGATGGAATATATCCGCCCGCTGGAGATCCCAGTGATCTTCCTCACCGCCAAGGGGGCGGTGGCGGACCGGGTAAAGGGCCTGCGGCTGGGGGCGGAGGACTATATCGTCAAGCCCTTTGACACCATCGAGCTGCTGGCCCGGATCGACGTGGTGCTGCGGCGGTATAAAAAGTGCGACATGGTGCTGGAGGTGGGCGGCGTAAAGATCGACACCGCCTCCATGCGTGTGTGGCGGGACGGCGAGGAGATCAGCCTGACCAAGACGGAGTACGACCTGCTGCTCCTCTTCGCCCGGAACCCCCGCCGGGCCATGTACCGTGAGACCATCTATGAGCGCGTCTGGGGCGGGGACTACCCCTATGGCAGCAAGGCGGTGGACCTCCACGTCCAGCGCCTGCGGAAGAAAGTAGGCTGGGAGCACACCCTGCGGGCGGTCAATAAAGTGGGCTACCGGTTAGAGGTCGAGACATGAAATTCCGGGTAAAGATGACCCTGTGGATGCTGGCGGTGCTGTCGGTCCTGTTTGGCGTCGGGGGAAGCCTTCTTATCTCCGGGTTCTTCCAGGACTCCCTGGAGCGGGAGAAGGACGCGGCCTTCTCCTCCTACCGCATGGCCTGGAGCGCCCTCCAGATCGTCAACGGCCTGAACCCCTATCTGGACGCCGAGGCGCTCTCCGGGACCATGGAGCAGCTGTGGGAGCAGAACGGCTCCGCCTGGTCGGCCCTGTGCCTGTCCACGGAGGACACGGTCCTCTACCAGTCGGGGACCGCCCGCTATCTCCAGCAGCTCTCCTCCCCCGCGCCCGGGGACTGCACGATCCGGGTGGTGGACGACGGGGACCAGGGGCGCTATCTGGTGCTCTCCGGCGTGGTGGAGACCAACGGCGAGGCCCTGTGCCTCCACACCGCCCACGACGTGTCCTCCGTCTACGCCATGCGCCACAGCCAGCAGCAGACCTATCTGCGTGTATTCGCCGTCATGGCCGTGGTGTGCGCGGCGGTGTGCTATACCATGTCCGCGCTGCTGACCGCGCCGCTGACGGGACTGTCCCGGGCGTCCCGGGCCATCGCGTCAGGCCGGTTCTCCAGCCGGGTGCCCATCCGTAGCGAGGACGAGATCGCCGCCGTCGCGCAGGACTTCAACGCCATGGCGGAGCAGATGGAGCGGAAAATATCCGAGCTTCAGCAGGCNATGGAGCGGCAGGAGCGGTTCGTGGGCAGCTTNGCCCACGAGATGAANACCCCCATGACCAGCCTCATCGGCTACGCCGACCTNCTCCGCAGCGGCAAACTCACCCCCGNCGAGCAGGCGGAGGCCGCNGACTACCTCTACTNCGAGGGGAANCGGCTGTCCAACCTGTCGAAAAANCTGCTGGAATTACTGGTTGTAAAGGAGCAGGGCCTGACCCTCGTGGAGATCAGTCCGGCGGAGCTGGTGGAGGAGCTGACGGACCGCCTGCGGCCCCTGCTGGNNGCCCGGGGGNTNGCCGTCTCCTGCCNGTGCCAGCCNGGGACCTGCCTGCTGGAGCCGGACCTGACCTGGTCGCTGGTGCTGAATCTGGCGGACAACGCCCAGAAGGCCATCGCNANGGACGGNGAGATCATCCTCCGGCAGGAGATGCTCCCCGACGGCTGCCGCGTCCAGGTGCTGGACAATGGCCGGGGCATCCCGGAAAAATCGCTGGAGCACCTGACGGANGCCTTTTACCGGGTGGACAAGGCCCGTTCCCGGAAGCAGGGCGGCTTCGGCCTGGGGCTGGCCCTNTGCCAGGAGATCGCGGCNCTGCACAACGGNTCCATCCGGTTTGNNAACCGCACNGACGTGCCCCACGGCGCCTGCGTCACCGTGGAGCTGAGAGGAGGGAGNCCATGAAGCGCCTCAAAAAATGGCTGCTGCNCCTGTTCACCCTGCTGCTGGTNGCGGNCGGNGCGGCCATGCCNTTNGCCGTATCCTACATGCAGGACGCCCGGCAGGCGGAGGCGGANGNNCGTCCCTTNGANTCCTTCANCCTGACCCTCCAGCAGCAGGGGGCGGACCTCAGCCGGCTCCTGNGGACCATTGCNAGCGGGGAGTATTATATCAATGAAGTCGCAAAGGCGGAGGATGTGGTGCTGACCCAGGGGCTGGCCCTGGCGGCNGTGGAGGATCTGATGNCCGAACTGGTCAGATTTGGCCTGNTGGATAAGGAGTCCCTGACGGAATTTTCCGAATCCAGGGTCTATCCGCAGACCGTGATCCCCGTGGTATTTACCGATGCGGAAAACGGGAACGCNGCCGCCCTGGGGTCGGAGGATACCGCCTATACTTTCCCCAATGAGTACCAGCTCGAGGGCGACGCCATCCCCACCTGGACCNTCACCTGGAGCCAGCCNATTGACTGCCATGTCTGGCTGGACGACGCCAGCNGCAAGGCGATNTANATTNANATNCCCANCCTGACAGGTCTGGGGGTACCCGATGGCAGCGGCGCATTTGGGGAGCGGGTCTATGCCCTGGCCGAAAACTGGCGGACATTCCTGTCGGACTATTACGGCACGGACGTCCAGATCGCCGATGCGGAATGGTACGACGAGACCGCAAAGTTNNTCCTGTCCTTNCCTCTGGGCACGGGNGANGACCAGGAANTNTTTCANCTGNANCTGTACCTCTACTTCNCGNNTCATGNCTACGCCGTATTGTCCCCNTACGTTTCGTAAGATTTCCGATGCCGGACCGATGCCGGTTCGACGGCATTTTCAGGAAGCANCCCTCTATAATGGNATCATCCCATTGACAGGAAGGTGCTTNTATGTACAAAAGANCANGCCGCAGNTGGAGGCGNNTNAAGCGAAAGCTCCCACTGTATGCGTTCCTCCTGGCCGTGCTGTCCTTCACCATGGCCTTTGNNGTCCCGCCGGAGGATGACGCGCCAACGCAGTCCGCGCATGTCTACCCCCTGTCCGCGCTGCTGGATCAGGAGCCGTCTCCCGCACCGGCNGCCAAAGGCGCGGAACCCGAGATCCCCTCCGCCCCCGCCNTGGACAANNCCGNCTGGAACCTGATCCTGGTGAACCCCTGGAANTCCCTGGACCNGGACTACANCTTTACCCCCACAAAGCTCTCCAACGGCCNGGTNGTGGACCAGCGGTGNTACCCGGANNTNCAGGNTATGATGGACGCCTGCCGNGCGGCGGGGCTGTCGCCGNTGATCTGCTCCGCCTACCGCAGCTATGAGAAGCAGGAGGAGNTGTACCGGAACAAAGNGGACAAGCTGATNGCCCAGGGCTATTCCCGATCCTCCGCCGAAACCGANGCCGCCAAAGAGGTNGCCCTTCCCGGCACCAGCGAGCANCAGCTGGGTCTGGCGGTGGATATCGTGGANCTGANCAACCAGAACCTGGACGAGACCCAGGAGAGCACCGCCGTGCAGAAGTGGCTGATGGCGCACAGCTGGGAGTACGGCTTCATCCTCCGCTATCCCAGCGGCANNAGCGANCTCACCGGGATCATCTACGAGCCCTGGCACTACCGCTACGTGGGTAAGGANGCCGCGGCGGANATNTATNNGCAGGNCGTGTGCCTGGAGGAATANCTNNCCGCNTAAATTCCCCCCGACTTTCTCTTACATAGACAAACNGGGCCCCGGAAGCATTAAAAAGTTTCCGGGGCCGGATTTTGCAGTTTTCCGGAAAAAATTTCCCCTGNCCTCTTTTATGACGGAGATTTCTATGATATACTTTCCTGTAAGAAAAGCGCGGCNGAGGCTGTCCTTTTGAATCCGACAGGTATTTATTATATAAAATAGTACAAAGGAGAATCGTTATGTACGGTGAAAAAGTCCACATCGTCAACCATCCCCTGCTGGCGCACAAGCTGACCATCCTCCGCGACAAGGATACCTCCACCAAGGATTTCCGGGAGATNGTCAGTGAGATCGGTATGCTGCTGACCTACGAGGCNACCCGCGACCTGCCTCTGGAGCAGAAGGAAGTGGAGACCCCCATCTGCAAGACCATGGCCCCCACCNTCAAGGGCAAGAAGTTTGCCGTGGTGCCCATCCTCCGGGCCGGTCTGGGACTGGTGGAAGGCGTGCTGCGGATGGTGCCCTCCGCCCGGGTGGGCCACATCGGCCTGTACCGCAACGAGGAGACCCTGGAGCCGGTGAAGTACTTCTGCAAGATGCCCAAGGACATCGCCGAGCGGGACGTCCTGATCGTAGACCCCATGCTGGCCACCGGCGGGTCCGCTGTTGCCGCCATCGGGTTCATGAAGGAGTACGGCTGCACCAATATCAAGCTGATGGTCCTGCTGGCCGCTCCGGAGGGGATCGAGCGCATCCAGAAGGAGCACCCGGATGTGGAGATTTACTGCGGCGCGGTAGACGAGAAGCTCAACGAGCACGGCTACATCGTCCCCGGCCTGGGCGACGCGGGTGACCGGATTTTTGGGACGAAGTGACTTATTAAACAAGCAGGTGCGGCTTCACTGCCGCGCCTGCTTGTTTCATCTGCGGCCCTGCGGGCCGCTTCCGCTCGAATCTTATTTTAGATTCGCCCCTACCGGGGCGGGGACGGGGCGTACTTTTCCCGCGAGGGAAAAGTACCAAAAGCTCGCTTAGGAAACTACGTTTCCTAAGGACCTTCCTGAATGACGGGGGTTATTATTTGCGCTACGACGTAACGGGTTTAGTCCTACCGAAGTGCCTACCCACATGCTCGGTGCCTTGCGTCTACCCATTCGTTCTAAGGAAGATACAGCAAAATCCGCTTCTATTCCTACTACCTGGCCACCGCCAGGAAAACCAATCTATTTTTCAG
>JAAVHD010000057.1 GCA_014799915.1 Oscillibacter sp. | reverse complement strand
GGCTGACGCCCTGTTAATGATGACTGCCTCCCAGTTACGCACCGCCGGGAGTGCCCAGGAGCAATATGGTAGGGACCAATTCAACATCCTAAAATAGAAGCAACGCAGGTGAAACCGTTGCCAAATCCGATTTAGTCCGGACGGACTACAAGATCAGCGCAAAAAATAATTTTCCCCCGTAATTCAGGAAGGTTCTTAGGAAACGTAGTTTCCTAAGCGCGTTTTTGCCTACTTTTGCCGCGCGGCAAAAGTAGGCGAGGAGTCCGGGGCCGCGTAGGTCCCGGGCTATCGAATAGAAACCACTCAGAAGCGGCCCGAAGGGCCGCGAAGAAGAAACGAGGAAATAACGATGAAACTTTGGGGCGGACGGTTCCGCAAAGAAACTGACACACTGGCCAACGATTTCCAGTCCTCCATCCTGTTTGACTGCCGTCTCTACCGGGAGGATATTGAGGGGTCTATCGCCCATTCCCAGATGCTTGCGGACTGCGGCATCATCTCCCGGGAGGACCAGGAGCAGATCAAAGCGGGGCTGGAGGGTATCCTGGCAGATATCGAGGCAGGAAAGGTCGAGTTTACCACTGACAATGAGGACATCCACATGAATGTGGAGACCCTGCTCACCGCGCGTATCGGCGAGGCCGGCAAGCGCCTCCACACCGCCCGGAGCCGAAATGACCAGGTGGCCGTGGATCTCCGCCTCCACCTCCGCAGGGAGATCGGCGAGATCACCGGTCAGATCCTGGACCTCCAGCAGGCCATTGCGGATCAAGCCGGACAGCATCAGGAGACGGTCATGCCGGGGTATACCCACCTTCAGCGGGCGCAGCCCATCTCTTTTGCTCAGCACCTGCTGGCGTATGGGGCGCAGCTGAGCCGGGATGTGACACGGCTGGAGGACTGCAAAAGGCGGATGAACATCTGCCCCCTGGGCAGCGGCGCTCTGGCCGGGACAACCCACCCCATTGACCGCTGGCAGACGGCGAAGCTGCTTGGCTTTGATGCCCCCTGCGGGAACAGCCTGGACGGTGTGTCTGACCGGGACTATGTTCTGGAGCTTTTGAGTGACCTCTCTATTTTAATGATGCACCTGAGCCGCTTTGCTGAGGAGATCATTCTCTGGTGCAGCTGGGAGTTCAAGTTTATCGAGCTGGACGACGCCTATTCTACAGGCAGCTCCATCATGCCCCAGAAAAAGAATCCCGACATGGCCGAGCTGATCCGGGGCAAGACCGGCCGGGTCTATGGCGACCTGATGGGTCTGCTGGCTACTATGAAAGGACTCCCTCTGGCCTACAACAAGGATTTGCAGGAGGATAAAGAGGCGGTATTTGATGCGATCGACACGGTAAAGATGTGTCTGCTGGTATTTACGGGGATGATCGCCACCATGCGGGTTCTGCCTCAGAATATGCGGAAGGCCGCTGGGGGCGGGTTCATCAACGCCACCGATTGCGCGGACTACTTGGCCAAGAAGGGGAGGCCTTTCCGGGACGCTTACACCACCGTGGGGAACCTGGTTTACTACTGCACGGAAAACGGCAAGCTGCTGGAGGAGCTGTCTCTTGCGGAGCTGCAAAATATCTCCCCGCTGTTTGGGGAGGATGTGTACGAGGCGCTTAGTCTGGAGACCTGTATGGGACAGCGCAAGAGTTACGGTGGTCCTGCTATGGAGGAGACCACCCGGCAGATCGAGGAATTGATCAAGTTTATTAAGGAGTACCGCCATGGGTAAACCTGTTGTATATATCGACGGCAAGGAGGGCACCACCGGCCTGCAAATCTACGACCGGCTGGCGGGCCGCGACGACATTGAGCTCCTGCTGATTGACGAGGACAAGCGGAAGGATACCGCTGAACGGAAAAAGCTGATGAATGCGGCGGATCTGGTGTTCCTGTGTCTGCCGGACGCTGCTGCCGTGGAGGCGGTGGGGCTGGTGGAGAATCCAGACACCCGTATTATTGACGCTTCTACTGCTCACCGTACCGCTTCGGGCTGGGTATACGGTTTCCCGGAGCTTGGGGAGGATCAGCGGGAGGCTATCCGAATGGCTAAACGGGTTGCCAATCCTGGATGTTACGCTACGGGTTTTATCTCGCTGATCGCGCCACTGGTGAAGCGGGGACTGCTGTCTCATGACGCGCCCTTGACAGTCCACGCTATTTCCGGCTACACCGGCGGCGGAAAGAAGGCCATCGCCCAGTACGAGGCGATGGAGCGGGAGGCGGAGTTGGTCAGTCCACGGCACTACGGCGTGACCCTCTCCCACAAGCATATCCCGGAGATGATGCAGGTCTGTGGTTTGACCCGTAAGCCTATCTTCATGCCTATGATCTGTGACTTTCCCCAGGGCATGGTGGTGACGGTGCCGGTGTATCTGGATATGCTGAATGGCACTCAGACGCTGGATACCTTGCGAACGCTCTACCGGGATTTCTATGCCGGGGCCCGGTTTGTCACAGTCCGGCCGGATGACGCGCCCGCCTGCGGGTTTATCGGGTCCAACAATCTGGCGGGGACCAACGATTTGCAGATTTTTGTCTGCGGCAACGATGAACAGGTTATGCTGGCCTCCCGTCTGGACAACCTGGGCAAAGGCGCGTCCGGCGCGGCGGTACAGAATATGAATATTATGCTCGGCTTCCCGGAGGAAGCAGGGCTGGTCAAATAGGAGAAGCTATCATGTGTAAGGAAACGGATTTCAACACCATCAGCGGCGGCGTGTGTGCCGCTCAGGGGTTCCGGGCTGCGGGGCTCCACGTGGGCGTCAAGACCCACCATGCAGAGAAGAAGGATGTGGGACTGATTGTCTCCGATGTGCCCTGCACGGCGGCAGCTATGTTCACCAAGAACGTGGTCAAGGCGGCCCCTATCCATGTGACCAAGGCCCATCTCGCCCACGGCAAGGTCCGGGCTATTATCGCCAACAGCGGCAACGCCAACGCCTGCGCCCCCAAGGGGGAGGAGAATGCGGAAAAAATGTGTGCGGCGGCGGCGAAGGCCATCGGCTGTGCTCCTGAGGAAGTTCTGGTGGCTTCTACCGGAGTCATCGGGCAGACGCTGAAGGTGGATGTCATTGAAAACGGCGTACCGGAGCTGTACGGGCTGCTGGAGCACAGCGCTGCGGGCAGTGACGGCGCAGCTCATGCTATCATGACTACCGACACAGTGAAGAAGGAATTTGCTGTGAAGGCCATCATCGGCGGCAAGACTGTCCATATCGGCGGTATCGCCAAGGGCAGCGGCATGATCCATCCTAATATGGGCACCATGCTCTGCTTTATCACCACTGACTGCGCTATTTCTCAGGAAATGCTCCAGGAAGCTCTGAAGGAGGTGGTCCGGACCACCTTCAACCGCATCAGCGTAGATGGGGACACCTCTACCAACGACACGTGCTGCATTCTGGCCAACGGCATGGCGGGGAACAAGGAGATCACTGAGCTGAATGACCACTATGTGGACTTCGTGATGAAGCTGCATGAGCTCTGCTATCTGCTGGCCCGGTCCATGGCCAAGGACGGCGAGGGGGCAAAGCACCTGATTACCTGCACTGTCCGGGGCGCGGAGAGCGAGGAGCAGGCGGAGACAATTTCTAAATCCGTCATCTCTTCTACGCTGACCAAGGCGGCCATCTTCGGCTGCGACGCCAACTGGGGAAGAGTGCTGTGCGCCATGGGTTACTCCGGGGAGAAGTTTGACCCGGAGAAGGTGGATGTTACTTTTGCCTCCGACGCGGGGGAGATCCTGGTCTGCCAGCAGGGCAGAGGGGTGGACTTCGATGAGGACTTGGCAAAGAAGATCCTCACCGAGGACGAGGTGGATATTGATATCTCCATGTCGGAGGGCTACGAGTCCTGCACTTGCTGGGGCTGCGATATCACCTATGATTATATCAAGATCAATGGGGACTATCGGACGTAATAGGTGAGTTTTAAGCGAAGTGTTTGTTCTAAAATGGCAACTCAAGTGGCTGCATATGTAGGTTAGACGGGCCCTCCAGCACGACAGGTGTCGTGCGGCGGAATTTAGACCATAAAATGATTGCGCGAAGCGGATGCTTCGCGCTGTGGGTACCAAAGTTTTCCGAAATGTTCCGATAGGACACCGGAAGAACCCTTATTAAAGTTCTTTTTGATACTTTTTCTTTCAAGAAAAAGTATGTATGCCAAACAATTGAGGGAGAATTTTATGAATCTCAATCACAGTGACCGCGCACAGGTGCTGGTGGAGGCGCTGCCTTACATCCAGCGGTACTATGGCAAGACGGTCGTCATCAAGTACGGCGGCAATGCCATGATCTCTGAGGAGCTGCGGCGGGATGTTATCAACGACATCATTCTGCTGCGGCTGGTAGGCATCAACGTGGTAGTTGTTCACGGCGGTGGGCCGGAGATCAATGAGCTGCTGAAAAAGACCGGCAAGGAGAGCAAATTTGTCAATGGGCTGCGCTACACCGACGAGGAGACCATGGACGTGGTTCAGATGGTGCTGTGCGGCAAGGTGAACAAGAATCTGGTCGCTACGCTTAACCGGGCGGGCGGTCAGGCGGTGGGCCTGTGCGGGCTGGACGGCGGGATGCTGAAAGCCGTGCGGCGGCAGGAGGATGGCGTGGATTACGGCCTGGTGGGGGATATTACTGAGGTGGACCCCAAGGTTATTCAGGACGCTATTCACGATGGTTTTATACCGGTTATTTCTACTGTTGCTCAGGGGACAGACGCGGACACCAGCTACAACGTCAACGCTGACACCGCCGCCGCCAAGATTGCTATCGCGGTAGGCGCGGAGAAGCTGATCCTGCTGACGGACATCCGTGGGCTGCTGCGGGATAAAAATGACGAGGATACGCTGATTTCACAGGTGCGGCTGCCGGAGGTGCCGGAGCTGGTGGGCCAGGGGATCATCTCCGGGGGCATGATCCCCAAGGTGGACTGCTGCGTGGACGCGGTGCAAAGCGGCGTGCGGCGCACCCACATTCTGGATGGACGGATCCCTCACTCCATCCTGATCGAAGTCCTGTCCCACGCGGGCATTGGGACGATGATCTGGTAACAGAAAGGGAGCGGCGTATATGATGATTCGCGCTTATCAGGATGGAGATTTACCGGAGATGATCCGTATCTGGAATGAAGTTGTGGAGGAAGGGATCGCCTTTCCGCAGGAGGAGCTTCTGGACGGGATATCCGGGGCCGAATTTTTCGAGGGGCAGACTTACACAGCCGTTGCCGAGGAGGAGGGCCGGATTCTGGGACTTTACATCCTCCACCCCAACAATGTGGGACGGTGCGGGCATATCTGCAACGCGAGCTACGCAGTCAGCTCGGAGAGTCGGGGGATGCACATCGGGAGAAAGCTGGTGGAGGACTGTCTGGTTCAGGCAGGGCGGCACGGATTTCGGATTCTGCAATTCAACGCCGTGGTAGAGAGCAATCTGTCTGCCCGGCACCTATATGAGAAGCTGGGCTTCCAGCAGCTTGGCGTCATCCCCAATGGGTTTCGGATGAAGGATGGGCATTACGAAAATATCTGTCCCTATTTTCACGAGGTATAGATCACTGGATCAAGAAAGGACGATTTTGCTATGAATTTTACTGAGATCAAGTCTCTGGACGAGAGCTATGTCCTCCAGACTTACGGCAGAAATCAGGTGGCTATCGACCACGGCAAGGGCGCGACCCTCTGGGATACCGAGGGGAAGGAGTATATTGACTTTACCTCCGGTATCGGCGTGTGCTCCCTGGGCTATGCCAATGAAACATGGGCCAAGGCCATTTATGACCAGGCCATGAAGGTGGGGCACATCTCCAATCTGTTCTATACGGAGCCTTACGCTAAGCTGGCTTCCAAGCTGGTGCCCGCCGCGGGGATGGCGGCGGCTTTCTTCGGCAACTCCGGCGCGGAGGCCAACGAGGGCATGATCAAAGTGGCCCGGAAGTATTCCTATGAGAAGTACGGAGAGGGAAGGGCCACTATTATCACGTTGAAAAACTCTTTCCATGGCCGGACCATCACCACTCTGAAGGCCACCGGGCAGGATCACTTCCACGAGTTCTTCTTCCCCTTCACCGAGGGCTTCCGCTATGCGGACGCCAACGATATGGAAAGCCTTATGGCCCAGGCCGGGGACGATGTCTGCGGCGTGATGATGGAGCTCATTCAGGGNGAGGGCGGCGTGAACCCGCTGCANAAGGACTACGTNCAGGCGGTGGCNAAGCTGTGCGCGGAGAAGGACTGGCTGCTGCTGGTGGACGAGGTNCAGACCGGCGTGGGCCGGACGGGNACGCTGTTNGCGTACCAGCAGTTTNATATTCAGCCNGACGTGGTGACCTTNGCCAAGGGCATNGCGGGCGGACTGCCNTTNGGNGGCTTCATGACCAANGAGAAGTGCCGGAANGTCCTGCGGGCCGGGGANCANGGCAGTACCTTCGGNGGCAANCCCATGTCNGCCGCCGCCGGTAANGTGGTGATGGANACNCTGACCCCCGANTTCCTGGCCCAGGTGGCGGAGAAGGGGCAGTACCTGCGGGACGGCATCGCCGCGCTGAACAGNCCNTATGTGTCCGGTATCCGGGGCATGGGNTTGATGATNGGCGTGGGCGTTCAGGGGATGACNCACAAGGAATTGAAGGATAAGCTGATGGCNGCGGGACTGCTGTGCCTGACNGCNGGGGCGGATACGCTGCGGCTGCTGCCNCCGCTGGTNATTNCNAAGGAAGAAATNGACAAGGGGCTTGCNNTCATGGCCNAGGTCATGAAATGATAAANATCCTGTTTCAGGATAAGGCGCTGGCCGTGTGCCTGAAACCGCCCGGNGTNCTCAGTCAGGACGGGGNGGGGGAGACGCTGCCCNCCCTGCTGCGGGAGCAGCTGGGGTGNGANATTTTCCCCGTCCACCGGCTGGANCGGGAGNCGGGNGGNGTGATGGTCTANGCCAAAACCAGCCGCGCCGCCGGGGCNCTGTCCGCCGCTATGACGCGGGGGGANTTTCAGAAGAAGTACCTCTGCATCGTCCGGGGNCGTCCGGAGGAGGAGNAAGGGACNTANNGGGANCTNCTGCTCCACGANAAGGCNCGNAACAAGAGCTTNGTGGTCAAGCGGATGCGGGGCGGNGTGAAGGAGGCCAGTCTGGAGTACNGGNTNCTGGCGGANAAGGACGGGCTGTCCCTGGTNCTGGTCCGGCTCCATACGGGACGNACCCANCAGATCCGGGTGCAGTTNGCCAGCAGGGGNANGCCNCTGCTGGGNGANGGNNNGTANGGAGGCGGTCNGGGGTGNGATGGNGCTGTGGAGCTGCGCGCTGTCGTTCACACATCCATCCGGAAAACAGATGGCGTTCCAGGCGATGCCGGAGGGGCAGGTCTGGGAAGNGTTTGCGGGAGTTCTCCGAGACAGTACGGTAGGGACTGAGATAACGTCCTGAAATAGACACAGAGCAGATGAAACCANACCCGTAGTTCGGTAGACCGGACGGACTGGAGNATCAGCNCAAAAAACAAATTCCCCCGTAATAAAATAAGGGATTCTTAAACCGTAGGTTTAAGCGCGTTTTTGCCTTCTTTTGTCGCGTGTATAGATTTTCCATGACCGCATCGAGCGGTCACGGAAAATCGATTGTTCGCGGCCACTCGATGTGGCCGTGAACAATCATAGAAGGCCGCCGTCCGGGCGCGGGAGCCCGGAGCTATGAAAAGAAAAATCTGCCGTGCCGCCCGCAGGGCGGCGGAGATAGGAANAAGGTCAACTATGCCTGTTAANATCAGAGGAAGANATTTTCTNAANCTGCTGGACTACTCTCCGGCGGANATCAGATACCTNNTGGACCTGGCGAANAANTTCAAGGATATGAAGCGCGCCGGGACNCCCCACCGTTACCTGGAGGGCAAGAATATNGTNCTNCTGTTTGAAAAAACCTCTACNAGAACAAGATGNTCCTTCGAGGTNGCNGGGTACGACCTGGGCATGGGCGTCACCTACCTGGACCCCGGCAGCTCCCAGATGGGNAAGAAGGAATCNATCGCCGACACCGCCCGGGTGCTGGGNCGGATGTANGACGGCATCGAGTACCGGGGNTTCAGCCAGGAGCTGGTGGAGGAGCTGGCGAAGTACGCGGGNGTGCCNGTGTGGAACGGNCTGACGGATCAGTTCCATCCCACNCAGATGCTGGCGGANCTGCTGACCATGGAGGAGAANTTCGGGTATTTGAAGGGCCTGAAATTCACCTACATGGGNGANGCCCGGAACAACATGGGCAANTCTTTGATGATCGCCTGCGCCAAGATGGGNATCCANTTCACCGCCTGNGCNCCCAAGGAGCTGTTCCCCGCCGCTGAGNTGGTGGAGACGGCCAAGGCCATTGCNGCNGAGAGCGGCGGNTCTGTCACCCTCACCGAGGACGTGAANGCGGGCACCAAGGACGCNGATGTGATCTACACNGANATCTGGGTCTCCATGGGCGAGCCGGACGAGGTGTGGGAGGAGCGGATCAAGCTGCTCAAACCCTACCAGGTCAATGCCGCCGCNATGGCGAACGCCAAGAAGTCTGCACTTTTTATGCACTGCCTGCCGTCCTTCCACGACACCAAGACNACCATCGGNGCNCAGATCGCGGAGAAGTTCGGCGTGCCGGAGATGGAGGTCACGGACGAGGTGTTTGAATCNGNTCAGTCCGTGGTATTTGACGAGGCGGAAAACCGGATGCACACCATNAAAGCGGTCATTTACGCAACTCTTTGCTGAAAAAATCGTAATATCCTGTCTGTTGTCCCCGNTCTGNACTGGTTGGCCGGTACAGAGCGGGGATGTTTATTTTGCACAAAAAATGAAGGAAAACTTCCACACTTCGCACAGGGAGTTCACAAAAAAACCGGTTGTTTTTTCCTGCGAAACGTGTTAGTATTGCAATAGACGGAGTATGGGNGGGGCGTTATCCTGCCCGCTCTGAAAATTTGAGGAGGATACAATTATTATGAATGCCTATGTCGCAAGTGTGATCGAGAACGTCAAGCAGAGACACGGAAACGAACCCGAGTTCGTGCAGACCGTGGAGGAAGTCCTGACTTCCATCGCCCCCATGGTGGACAAACACCCCGAATACGAGAAGGTAGACCTGCTGGGCCGCATGGTGGAGCCGGAGCGGATGTTCACCTTCCGTGTTGTGTGGATGGACGACAACGGCAATTATCATACCAACATCGGCTACCGCTGCCAGTTCAACGGCGCCATCGGCCCCTACAAGGGCGGCCTGCGGTTCCAGAAGAACGTGTACCCCGGCATCATCAAGTTCCTGGGCTTTGAGCAGATCTTCAAGAACAGCCTNACCGGCCTGCCCATCGGCGGCGGCAAGGGCGGCAGCGACTTCGACCCCGCCGGGAAGTCCGACGCCGAGGTCATGCGCTTCTGCCAGAGCTTCATGAGCGCCCTGTACCGCTACATCGGGCCCGACATCGACGTTCCCGCCGGCGACATGGGCGTGGGCGGCCGCGAGATCGGCTACCTGTACGGCCAGTACCGCCGTCTGAAGGGCACCTTTGAGAACGGCGTGCTCACCGGCAAGGGCTTCAGCTACGGCGGCAGCCTGACCCGTCCCGAGGCCACCGGCTACGGCGCGATGTACTACCTCCAGGAGGTCCTGGAGCACGAGGGCGAGGACATCAAGGGCAAGACCATCGCCTGCGCGGGCTTCGGCAACGTGACCTGGGGCATCTGCAAGAAGGCCAATCATCTGGGCGCGAAGGTCGTTACCCTGTCCGGCCCGGACGGCTATATCTACGATCCCGACGGCGTGTCCTCCTCCCAGGAGAAGATCGACTATCTGGTGACCATGCGCAACTCCGGCCGGAATAAGGTCCAGGATTACGCGGACAAGTTCGGCGTGGAGTTCCACCCCGGCGAGAAGCCTTGGGGCGTCAAGGCCGACGTCATCATGCCCTCCGCCATGCAGAACGACGTGCACATGGAGCATGCCAAGCAGATCGTGGAGAACGGTGTGAAGTACTATATCGAAGTGGCCAATATGCCCACCACCAATGACGCGCTGTTCTATCTCATGCAGCAGCCCGGCATGATCGTGGCCCCCTCCAAGGCCGTCAACGCGGGCGGCGTGGCTGTCTCCGCCCTGGAGATGAGCCAGAACAGTGAGCGCCTGGTCTGGTCCGCCGAGGAAGTGGACGAGAAGCTCAAGGGCATCATGAAGAACATCCACAAGGTGTCCGTGGAAGCCGCCGAGGAGTACGGCCTGGGCTACAACCTGGTGGCCGGCGCCAACCTGGCTGGCTTCAAGAAGGTCGCCGAGGCTATGATGGAGCAGGGCGCGTTCTAAGCACCGCATTTCTGAATATTGAAGTAACCGCCCCGGGGGAAACTCCGGGGCGGTGATGTGAGAAAACATTGATTGTGAAATCCGGCGCGGCGGTAAGCTGCGCCGGATTTCGTAAGTCAGGGTCAGCGTATTTCATACATGGCCGCAGAGTATGTATGTAGAAGTGTGCTCTTTGCTCCAAAGGGATTTATCCATTTCGTTACAGTAATAATTTAATGATAAACGTTAAAATATTATTGACAAATGCGAATTGGCATGATACCATGAGTTTGAGGTGATAAACTATGAAATTCATTCAGAAACTCATGGATGAGCGATTTGCGAGGCCTGCGGCCAAGTTTATGAAGTTTGCCTGCTATTTTCTAATTGTCTTCTGTACTCTGTGCACGGTCCTCAGCTTTATGGGGCGTCAAACCTTTTTTCTCCATACAAGTACGGGAAATTTTGAGCACGCAATTTATGCGGAAGAAGATCACGACCCGTCCTCCCGCGGCATGACTGTCCAAATGGGTGATGATATTCATGTATTGATAGGTGACGCTGACCAAATCGACCTGGCGATTCAGATCGGTCTGTCACTCATGTATGCCGTCCATACAGTTCCTATTATGCTTGCCTTTTGGTTTTTGAGCTGTGTTTTTTCCAATATACACAAGGGGCAGATTTTCACAGAGAAAAATGCTTCTTATCTGCTGTATTATGGACTGATCCAATTTGGGGCAGCTGTTTTTGTACCGTTTATCAAGCTGTTGATCTGCTGGCTTACCAACCAGGCTTCTGACAATCGGATGTCAATTTCCACAGGGCAGGCTATGTTCAATATGCTCATTCCCAGCATTGCCTTTATCGTAGCTGCATACATCATCCATTATGGAGTGCATTTACAGGACGAGGTGGATCACACATTATGATTATTATCCGGCTTGACCGAGTGTTGGCAGATAGAAAAATGCGGCTGAATGACTTAGCTGCCCAGGTCGGCATATCCAATGTCAATCTCTCTTACTTGAAAACAGGAAAAGTAAAGGCCGTTCGGTTCAGCACATTGGACGCGATTTGTAAGGTCCTGCACTGTCAGCCTGGGGATATTCTCGAATATGTTGAGGAGGAAGATCAGCCTTTGGAAAAGTAGTGGGTGCTCCGGCGAGGCCAAGGAGCAGACCTATACGGAAGAGCTGGAGCAGAGGCAATTATGAAAATGCCAGGGACGATTTTCGTCCCTGGCATTTTTGATGCTGTCTTGTTTTACTTTGCTGCTTTCAGCGCGTCCACCATGTCCAGACGCTCCCAGGGGAGGTCGATATCCGTGCGGCCGAAGTGGCCGTAGGCGGCGGTCTGCTCGTAGATGGGGCGGCGCAGGTCCAGGCGGGAGATGATCTTGCCGGGACGCAGGTCGAAGCTGGCGCGGACGATCTCGCCCAAGCGCTCATCGGAGACCACGCCGGTGCCCTGGCTGTCCACCAGGACGGAGACAGGCTCGCTGACGCCGATGGCGTAGGCCAGCTCAATGTGGCAGCGCCGGGCCAGACCGGCGGCGACGATGTTCTTCGCCACGTACCGGGCCATGTAGGCGGCGGAGCGGTCCACCTTGGTGGGGTCCTTGCCGGAGAAGCAGCCGCCGCCATGGCTGGCCGCGCCGCCGTAGGTGTCCACAATGATCTTCCGGCCAGTCAGGCCGCTGTCGCCCACGGGGCCGCCGATGACGAAGCGTCCGGTGGGGTTGATGAAGAACTTGGTGTCTTTGTCGATGTACTGGGCGGGGATGACGGGCTTCACCACCGTCTCCACAATGGCCTCCCGCAGGTTCTCAATGGAGATATCGGGATTGTGCTGGGTGGAGACAACGATGGCGGGGCAGCGGAGGACTTTTCCGTCCGCGTCATACTCCACCGTGACCTGGCTCTTGCCGTCGGGGCGCAGCCAGCTCAGCTCACCGCTCTTGCGCACGGCGGCCAAACGGCGGCAGAGGGTGTGGGCCAGGGAGATGGGGGCGGGCATCAGCTCCGGCGTCTCGTCACAGGCGTAGCCGAACATCATGCCCTGGTCGCCCGCGCCGATGGTCTCGTCGTTCTCGCCGTCCACGCCCATGGCGATGTCGCCGCTCTGCTCGTCGATGGTGGTCAGGACTGCGCAGCTGCGGGCGTCGAAGCCGTAGGCGGGGTCGTTATAGCCGATCTTGTCCACAGTGCGGCGCACCACGCTGGGGATGTCCACATAGCACTTGGTGGTGATCTCGCCCATGACCATCACCATGCCGGTGGTGGTTACCGTCTCGCAGGCCACGCGGCCGCCGGGGTCCTGGGCCAGGATGGCGTCCAGTACGGCGTCGGAGATCTGGTCGCATACCTTGTCGGGATGTCCTTCGGTAACGGATTCGGATGTAAAGATGCGGTTTGCCATGATAAGTTCCTCTCTTTCGTTTGATTTTGACTGCTGGCGCGCGAAAATAAAAGCACACCTGGCGGTGTGCTTGGAAGGGGTAACGTTCCTCATCTTTCGCTGACCGCCGGAATTGGCACCTTGCCAGAGGCAGGTTGCCGTGGCTTCATCGGGCCGTTCCCTCCGCCACTCTTGATAAGGTATTGAATTGTCGTATCCTCTGATACAAATTAATTATACGACGTTCCCGCGTGGTTGTCAACAGGGTTGGAAAATTTTCTGCGTTTTTCAAAATATGATCCGCTTTTTCCGGCAGACGTTTTCACTTATCAAGAAAGCATAGATGAAGGGGTTCTATCTATTCTGCTATAAACTACTGTTGAAACAGCCCGCAATAATCTGTGGTATCACTTCTCTCCCAACAAATCTGCGGTATTTCTGTTCATCATCGGTGCGTCTGTTCATCAAAGATTTATTACCCACCACCGAATTGTCGGAAACATTAAGCAAAGCAGCTATCGGCATTCCAAGCATACCCCCAGTTTTAAACGCAGCCGCACTCTCCATGTCAACGCTATTATAACCCATGCCGGCAATTTTCTTGAGATGGTTATACTGCGCCACTATAGTGTCGGTGCAGAACGTTTTTCCAAAGTGCCATTTAACGCTGTTATTTCCGCAAACATTTTCCGTCACTCTCGTAAGTATGCTGAAAAACCGATTATCAGCATACTGTTTTTCTCCGAAAGTATCGCTTAGAAAATCATCCGATAGGTATCTGCTTGCTCCATCCCCGCATGCAGAATATACAGGAAGTACAATATCGCCTATGCCAAGCTCCTCAGACAGTCCGCCTACAGAGCTGACAAAAAGAATTTTTTTGCATCTTCCCGTCAAGTGCAACAGCAACAGGACATCCATCACTACAGCAGCTCCAAACCCCGTTTTGACATAGGTCATATCGACACTTTGGTGCATGATATTCCATATTTTATATTGAAACAGTGGGCTTGACTGCACTATTTCTTCAATTTCATCGGCCAGAAACATCCTCTCAGGGAACCACCCCGGAGACAAGAGTATATTCTCGTGTATTTTGTCCGCACCCACTCCCAACGTATTTAAACAAATTTCTTCTGGCGTAGTGCCAAACTTCTCCATGCCTGAAAATAGGCTTTGACGATCCATTACATTAAGTCCTCCTTCGCTGCATATAAAAGGCAACAAGGTTAAATCCCGATTTGTTGCCCTAAATAGTATCATAAGCCCCCAGAAAATTCAATATGAGTTGGTGCAATTGCTGAAGTTTTATCTCAACAACCATTGACTTAAAAGAGACCAGACCTCCCGCCTGTTGCCAAAACCGCTGCCCCGTGGTACAATATGCGCAAGAAAAAAAGGAGCGGGAGCCATGCTGAAACGGGCCTATGTGGAGATCACCAATATCTGCAACCTCCGCTGTTCCTTCTGCCCCGGTACGGGGCGGCGGGGGCGGTCTATAACGCCGGAGGAGTTTTACCGCCTGGCCCGGAGGCTCCGGGGCAGGGTGAAATATCTGTACTTTCACGTCATGGGCGAGCCCCTGCTGCACCCAAGGCTGGAGGAGCTTCTGGCCATTGCGGCGGCGGAGGGTTTCCGGGTGTGCATCACCACCAATGGGACGCTGCTGCCGGAGATGGGGGATGTCCTCCTCGCCGCTCCCGCGCTGCACAAGGTCAGCGTCTCCCTCCACAGCGCCGAGGGAAATGGTATGGGGGAGCTGTCGGAATATCTGGACGGCGTGTGGCGCTTCGCCCTCCGGGCTGCGCAGGCAGGGACCATCTGCGCCCTGCGTCTGTGGAACATCGGCGGGGCAGAGGCGCGGAACGGGGAGATCCTGGACTTTTTGGCGGAGAAGCTGGGGGAGCATCCCCTGAATCTGCCCCAGCCCCGGCAGGGCAGCTGGCGGCTGGGGGAGCGGCTGTACCTGGAGCAGGCGGAGAAATTCGACTGGCCGGACCTGGACGCCCCCGAGACGGGGACACGCTTCTGTCTGGGCCTGCGGGAGCAGATCGCGGTGCTGTGCGACGGCACGGTGGTGCCCTGCTGCCTGGACCACGAGGGTGACGTGCCGCTGGGAAATCTTCTGGAGCAGAGCCTGGAGGAGATTCTGGACAGCCCCCGCGCCAGAGCGCTGGTACGGGGGTTTTCGGAGGGAAAGCCCTCCGAGGAGCTCTGCCGTAGGTGCGGCTTTGCTACTCGGTTTGGATAGATGCCGCCGGAAACGAGGGATAAGATGATGAATGAGAACTTAGTGGCGATCGTCAGTCCTCTGCTGGACTGGTACGATGTCCATAAACGGACCCTCCCATGGCGGGGGACCGAGGACCCGTATAAGGTGCTGGTGTCGGAGATTATGCTCCAGCAGACCCGTGTGGCGGCGGTGATCCCGTATTACCTCCGCTGGATGGAGGAGCTGCCCACCGTGGAGGCGCTGGCGGAGGTGGATGAGGAGCGGCTGATGAAGCTCTGGCAGGGCCTGGGCTACTACAGCCGCGCGAAAAATCTCCGCAGGGCCGCCCGTATGGTCATGGACGAATTTGGCGGGCGTTTCCCGGGAAAATATGAGGAACTGCTCCGTCTTCCCGGCGTGGGGGACTACACTGCCGGGGCGGTGGCCTCCATTGCCTTCGGCCAGCGGGTTCCGGCGGTGGACGGCAATGTGCTGCGGGTGGCGGCCCGGGTGACCGGGGCGGACGGGGATATTCTGGACCCCAAGGTGCGGCGGCAGTTCCGGGGGTGGATGGAGGCCGTCACCCCGTCGGATCAACCTGGAAAATTCAATCAGGCCCTGATGGACCTGGGGGCCACGGTCTGCCTGCCGAGCGGTGCGCCCGACTGCGATAACTGCCCGCTGGAAAAGCTGTGTGAAGCGAACCGTCTGGGTATCCAGGAGACGCTGCCCGTCCGGCGGAAAAAGGCGGCGCGGCGGGTAGAGGAGCTGACGGTCTACCTTCTCATGCGGGAGGGGAAGACCGCTTTGCGCCGCAGGGCGGATACCGGTCTGCTGGCCGGGCTCTGGGAGTTCCCCAATGTGCCGGGGAGCCTGGACGAGGAGCACGCCGGAGAACCCCTGGCAGAGTGGGGGCTTACGGCCCTGGATTGGCGGAAAAAGCTGACGGCGAAGCATATTTTCACCCATGTGGAGTGGCACATGACCGGCTATCTGCTGGAGACGGCGGGGGAGGGGAGCGGCCTGACCTGGGCGGACCGGGAGGAGCTGGAAGCGCTGGCGGTGCCGTCGGCCTTCACAAAATTTCTGGAGGAGGCCCGCCGGGCTCTTGAAAAGGAGGCGGCAACATGATCTGTACCCTCTGTCCCCGGCAGTGCGGGGCGCTGCGGACGGAAAATGCCGGAAACGGCTTTTGCGCTATGCCGGAGACGCCGGTGGTGGCCCGTGCCATGCTCCACCAGTGGGAAGAGCCCTGTATCAGCGGCACGCAGGGCAGCGGCGCGGTGTTTTTCTCCGGCTGTGTGCTGGGCTGCGTGTTCTGCCAGAACGGGCGGATCAGCCGGGAGCGGTTCGGCAAGCCGGTGACAGCCGCCCGACTGCGGGCGATCTTTGATGAACTGATCGCCCAGGGGGCCCACAATATCAATTTGGTCAGTCCCACGCCTTTTGTCTCCGCGATCCTGGAGGCGCTGGCGGAGCCTCTGCCGGTGCCGGTGGTCTGGAACACCGGGGGCTATGAGCGGGTGGAGACCCTGCGGGCGCTGGAGGGAAAGGTTCAAATCTGGCTGCCGGACCTTAAATACGCGGACAATGCCCTGGCGAAGCGGTACAGCGGCGCGGGGGACTATTTTGAAACTGCCGCCGCCGCCATCCGGGAGATGCACCGGCAGAGCGGGGATTATGTGCTGGAGAACGGACTTCTGAGGCGCGGCGTTGTGATCCGGCATCTGCTGCTGCCGGGCGGGCTGAACAACGCCAAAGGCGTGATGGACTGGGTAGCGGACACCTTCCGGCCCGGGCAGGTGCTGTTCTCGCTCATGTCACAATACACCCCCCAGCCGGGGGCGGAAGGGCTGCTCGCCCGCAGGGTCACCGCCGGGGAGTACCGGGCTGCGCTGCATTACATGGAGAATTTGGGCATCACGGATGGATACCGGCAGGATTCGTCTTCCGCGCGGGAGGAGTATACGCCGGAGTTTGATCTGAGCGGGATATAGAAGAAATCACCCCCGGGAATGGATTCCCAGGGGTGATTTTTCTGTTCGTACGGGTTACCAGGCTTGCAGGACTACCAGAGCTTTGCAGATCTCAGCGCGGGTGATGGAGGCGTTGGGGACCAGCTTGCCGTCCCTGCCGTCCAGCGCACCCCGGTCCACCAGGATCTGGAAGTAGGTCAGAGCGTAGTCCGGGACCTGGTCCGCGTCCGGGTAATCGGTGAATCCGGGGGCCGGACTGTTGAAGAGTGAGGAGGCCATGGACCATGCCGTGCCGTCCGGCGGCAGGAGCGGTTCGTCCGGCAGCGTCGGCTCGGTATAGGGCTCATCCGGTTCACCGGTGGGTTCATCCGGCAGATTGGTGGAGGGAGCTGCCGTCAGATTCAGTGCGCGGCCCAGCATGGCAGCTGCCTGGGCACGCTGCAGGGGCTCCTGGGGGGCGAAGTGGGTCGCGTCCACGCCGTTGACGACGCCCATCTCATACATGGCTCGGATGGCTCCGCCTGCCCAGCTGTCCACGCTGCCCAGGTCGATGAAGGGGGTGGACTTCCCGGCGTACTGCTCCGTGTCTATATTCAGATACCGGGCCAGCAGCACGGAGAACTCTGCGCGGCTGAGACCTCGGTCCGGGCGGGCGTACAGATCCTGCCCAACATATTCACCGGTGAGGATCTGCTGCTGATAGAGCTGGCTCATGTAATCTTCCGCCCAGTGTCCCTCCAGGTCAAGGAAGGGATGATTGGGCGTCACAGTCACCGGAAGGGTGGCCTTGACGCTGCCGATAGTGGCGGTAATAGTCCCCGATACTGCGTGCTTGGAGGCAGTGAACAGACCGGATGCATCGATGGTCCCCACGCCATCGGGAACCGACCAGGTCACATCCTCCGGAGAAATATCTATGGGCAGATGATTGTAGGTGCCGGAAACCGTCAGCTGCACTGTACTCTCCGCGGCGACGGAGAGCGCGGCGGCGCTGCTGCCCTTGGCGCGGATGGTCATGGTGCTGGGCGCGTCCACCACCTGGATGTTCCGCTGGGCGGAAAACATGCCATAGGAGGCGGTAACGGTGGCCATTCCGCTCCAGGCCGGGGCGGTAAAGACGCCGTCATAGACAGTGCCGAGAGTTGTGAAATAATCCAGGGGCAGGCTCATGGGGAAGTAGTGGGTGTCCGTCACATTGGCGGTCAGCTTCACCGTGTGGCCTGTCAACACCGCCGGGGCAGCGGCGGACAGATATACGCCGCCCGGCTCGTTGGTGGCGTCGCCGGGGGCCAGCAGCACCAGGTGGTTGCTCACCTTCCGCTGGCTCTTGTCGCTGGGGGAGTTGAGCAGCTTGGAGGAGGTCCCGTCGGGCATGGCGGCCACCGCCGTGGTGGAGCCGCCGCCGTCCAGATTCAAGGCCGTGACGCAGCCCAGCTCCACCATCCGCTTAGCCAGCACGCCCAGGGAGGAGCCCATGCTGACGTCGTTCTGCCGCCCGTCCAGGGTATAGAAGATCACATCGCCGTTGGCCTTCACGCCGATGGCGGTGTGGGGGTCTGCGGAAACCGGGAAATCGTCCTTGGCAACGCCGTTCTCCACCAGCAGGTTGTAGGCCCCGACAGCCTCGGTGACCTCGCTCCACCGGGGGTCCGGGGTGGTGAATTTGACGGTGACGGTCTGGCCGGGGGCCAGGGAGCGGAGAAAAGCCACGCCGGTGTCATAGCCGTTGACGGCTCCGGTGAGGAGCACCTGATTTTCCGCCAGCGTGCGGGCGTTGGCGTCCTCTGCCACCTCCGTCACCTGAAGGACCAGCTCCTCGCCGATGGAGGCCCGGCCACTGACGACGGTGGTCATCACATTGATGCCGTCAGCCTCTTCCACGGAGGAGCCGGTGGTGTGGTCATCCCGGTAGTCGTAAGTCAGCATGGTCACGCCGGCCTTGTCTACCCGGGGCTTGTTGAGGGAGGCCAGCGTCACGCTGTACCCGCCAGAGGAGACCGCCGTCATGGTCAGATTGGGCTCACCCATAACGGCGCTCCCATCGGCGCGGAAGCCCACGGCGTAGTACTCCGGCGCGCCGGAGAGCAGTTCTCCATCGGAAACCAGGATGCCAAGAGGATAGCCGGTGGCCATATCGTAGAAGTCGCCGTTGATGGCGCCCACCACCCGGTAGCCCTGGCTCTCATACTTCTTGGCGGCCTCGGAGACAGTGGACCGGGCGCAGACAGAGGAGCCGTAGGAAGCCACCGGCCGCACACCTGCGGGGAGAACGGCAGGCAGAGGCTCGTACCCGGTATTTGTGTTTTCAGAGGCACCCTCTTGCTCGAGGAACAGCCAGGAAAGGTCAATGCCCGCAGAGTCCCAGCCGTCCGAAGTACCGCCGGACTGGCCTCCGGAGGAGACCAGATCGCCGCCGATGCCGGGGGTGTATGTAAAGTAGTATTCATGGCGGGGCTTGTCGTACCCGCCGCTCCAGAATGTGTTTTCGCTGTAGACCACGCTGTCCTGTATGGGGGTGTCTTTCAGCCATACGTCGCTTCCATATGCAGGGGATGCGGCCCGGGCCGCAGTGGGAAGCAGTGACAGCACCAGGGCCAGGGATATAATCAGGGATGTGGCTCGTTTCATGGGTTCTCCTTTTCTTTCCACTAATGGTTGGGGGTGAATCAACCATATCGTACCACAAAATCGTTAGATTTTGTGGTACGATATGCCGTCTTTTTCGGTTGCCCCGATAGGGGCGAGAAAAAGGGCTTAAATCTAATAGAATAGCCGCTTTGCGGCTATTCTACCATATTTGCGCACCGTTGTCCACCGCATCACCCCGGCGGTAACGGAAATGTAACATTCGGCCCCCTGGCCGCATAGGATACTTCGGGGCAGGGAATCCCGGTGTCCTGCGGCGGCTGTCATTTTGATGAGGGACGCCGTATAAAATCCGCGAGTGCGTGGGAGAATGATAGTGGTCCGAGGTTGTGGGTGGCTGTCTGGTACACAGCGGCCCTGAAGACAGGGGACCGTCATTGGCCTCCGGCCAACGACCGGTCCCGGCAGTGTGCGGCGAAGCCGCCCGCTGCCCGGGCACTTCTTCCGGCGGAGTGTGAACTTTGTGGATACAAGCGTAAAACGCGGCGACATTTATTATGCCGACCTCAGCCCGGTAGTGGGCAGTGAGCAGGGAGGCGTCCGTCCCGTGCTGATCGTTCAGAACGATACAGGAAACCGATACAGCCCCACGGTGATCGTGGCGGCCATCACCAGCCAGACGGGAAAGGCGAAGCTGCCGACCCACATAGAATTGGCAGCGCAAAACTATGGACTTACCCGTGATTCTGTGGTATTATTGGAACAGATCCGCACGCTGGATAAGCGCCGTCTTCGGGAGAAGATGGGGCGCGTGGACAAGGAACTGATGGACAGAGTGGACGCGGCCATCGCGGTCAGCTTCGGTCTGCACAGCGAGAGACTCGTATAGTCACGGGTCCAGACGGAACAGGATACAGGTCCGCGGCGGGGCCGGGTGCCTCCCGCGGGCCTGGTAAAGGTCTATATACATAAGTGAGGAAGGCTTCTATGAAAAAGAAAAGATTGCGGATCGTGGTATGCGTGCTGCTGGCCCTGGCGGGGCTGACCGCTGCGGGGACAATGGCGGCGGGGGGCGCGGGCTCTCAGAGCGACCCGTTGGTGACCCTCAGCTACCTGGACGATACCTTCACCGGTCAGATCATGGAGAAGGTGGACAAGCTGATTGCCGAGCGGAATACGAAACTGGCCTCCGAGCTGGGGGGCGGCGTGTCCGGGACCTCCTCCGCCTATACCGCCGTGACCCTCGCCGCCGGGCAGACCCTCACCGGTGAGACGGGCTGCGAGGTGCTGCTGCGCACCGGCGCCGCCACCTGCGTGGCATCTTCCACGCCGGGGCTGACGGACGCTACCACCGGCGGCAGCGTCAACAACGGGGGTGCTTTGCAGCAGAACCATCTCTATCTTATGACCGAAAGCCGGGGCGTGTTTTCCGCCGCCGGGGCCACGCTGCTGGTACGGGGCGGCTATACTGTCAAGTAAGAGGGACAGGCAGTCGGTTTGATGTGACAGCGTATAGAAAATTTATTTTGAAGCGGAGGTATGTATGACGCCGGATGAAATTCTGAAATACTGTCTTGAGGGCCTGGATGGTACTGTCCTGGTGAACAGCTGGGGCGAGCGTGGGATATTTTATAATCCCGATGGTAGGTTGAAACGCGGCATTTACATTTTGACGGTGAAGGAAAAAGACGGCGAGCACGATAAAAGCTCCCGATTGGACAGAAAAGATGTTTACCGCGTGAATCTGGGGCTGCGTAAGAGTACATTTACCCAAATGTTCGGTTCCATGCCCAAACGCCCCGATAAGGGGGGCGTTGTTGATATGGACTATGAATTTTCTTCTGTAGACACACTCCTTCCACATCCTGTTTATGCGTGGATGGGATGGATTTGTGTGCTGAATCCGTCTCAAGAGCGCTTTGAGGAACTGAAACCGCTCATTCAGAAGGCATACGAGTATGCAAAAGAAAAATACATAAAGCGAAAAATCTGATTTCATTTGTAGGGCGGGACGACCCCGGCACGCCGTCCACAGGGCTGGTTCGCAGTTCTGGTAAAACGGCGTGTGGGGGCGTTCCGCCCTGCACAGTTTTATCGTCACGCGGTGTGGTATCGAAGGACGCGGGCGCACACTGTGCGCCCCTACAGGGATCGTGCGTTGCAAATTGATCTTCCGGAACCGGAAAACCTGTGAAATTTCTGGTTGTATTTTCCGGTAAAAGGTGGTACAATAAAAAAGTTAATAACTGCTTTCAACTACTTTCCCTAAAGGAGTGTTTTGATCTATGGGCGAAAACAAAGATTACATGACCCACGCCGAGGAGCTGGGGTGCATTCATATTTCGGAGGAAGTGCTGGCCTCCATCGCCGCGGGTGCGGTGGCCGACGTGGAGGGTATCAGCGGCCTGATGAACGTGTCTTCCAAGAAATCCGGGGCCAAGGGCGTCCGGATGGTGGTGGACGACGAGGGGGCGGTCATTGATCTGTATGTGATGATCCGCTACGGCTACGCCATTCCCGAGGTGGCGGGGAAGCTGCAAAACAGCGTGTCCGGGGCTATTGAGTCCATGACCGGCTTTGCCGTGAAGGCCGTGAACGTCCATGTGGGCGGGGTCAGCTTCCAGTAAGCGCGGTCTGTGTGGAGTGAGAGAGAAGACCCATGATTAGAAATGTTGCCAGAGAGATCGCCATGCACCTGACCTTTGAGCTGAGCTTCACCGACCTGAGTGCGGATGAGCTGCTGGAGCAGCGGATCTCCGGTCCCCGCTTTGAGACGCTTGCGCCGGAGTACGAGGTTTACGGCGAACTGCCGGGTCCCAGCCAGAGGGAATATATCTGCAAATTGGTCAAGGGCATCGCCGCCCATGGCTACGAGCTGGACCAGTACATCGAAAAATATGCCAAGGGCTGGCGGTTCGACCGTATCCCGCTGGTAGCGGGGGCCATCATGCGGCTGGCTATGTATGAGATCCTGTACATGCCGGAGATACCCAACGGCGCGGCCATCAATGAGGCCGTGGAGATTGCCAAGAAGTACGAGGACCCCGATGTGGTCCGCTTCATCAACGGCATCCTGGGGACCTTCGTCCGCGAAGAGGTACAGGAGTAAAAGAAACAGGAGAGGGCGCACCGCTGTGCGCCCTTTTTTGGTAAAGCACCCCCGGGAGCTCCCCTCGCGTGATACGGTAGGGACCAAATCAACGTCCTGAAATAGACGCGAAGCAGGTGAAACCGCCACCAAATCCGATTTAGGCCGGACGGACTAGAGGATCAGCGCAAAAATAATCACCCCCGTCATTCAGGAAGGTTCTTAGGAAACGTAGTTTCCTAAGCGAGCTTTTGCTTCTTTTCCCTCGCGGGAAAAGAAGGCCCCCGCGCCCGGGAAGCGCCGCAGGCGGCGCTTTTAGCCGCTAAGGCTGGCCGTAGGCCAGCCCACGGGCGAGGCGCGAATCTAAGAATAGATAGGCAGCAGGGCCGCCGCGCAGCGGCGGCAAAGAAGTGAGTGAATCAATGGAAAACCATGTTTTTACCGTGTCAGAACTGAACGGCCTTGTCAAGGCCGTTCTCGACAGCGTCCCGGAATTGAACAACATCTACCTCCGGGGCGAAATATCAAACTATAAGCTCTATCCCTCCGGGCACCACTATTTTACACTAAAAGACGCCGAGAGCGCCATCCGCTGTGTCATGTTCAAGGGTCAGGCCCTCCGCCTCCGGTTCCGTCCGGAGAACGGAATGAAAGTCATCGCCATGGGCCGGGTCAGCGTTTACCCCCGGGACGGGGCCTACCAGCTCTACTGCGACGTCCTCAGCCCCGACGGCGTGGGGGATCTCCACGTGGCCTTTGAGCAGCTGAAGGAAAAGCTGTGGAAAGAGGGCCTCTTTGACGAGAGCCATAAAAAGCCCCTGCCGGAGTATCCCCAGACCATTGCGATCATCACCTCCTCCGCCGGGGCGGCGGTCCACGACATGATCCGCATCCTGCGCCGCCGGTATCCTCTGGCGAAGATAAAGCTGCTCCCCGTCCGGGTGCAGGGCGCGGAGGCCCCGCCGGAAATCGTGGGGGCCCTGCGCTACGCCAACCGGCACCGGGTGGCGGATGTGATCATCACCGGTCGGGGCGGCGGGTCCATCGAGGATCTGTGGGCCTTCAACGACGAGCGGGTAGCCCGGGCCATCTACGACTCGGAGATCCCCGTGATCTCCGCCGTGGGCCATGAGCCGGACGTCACCATTGCCGACTTTGTGGCCGACGTCCGGGCGGCTACGCCCTCCCACGCCGCCGAGCTGGCGGTGCCGGACCAGATGGAACTGCGCTCCCACCTGCAGAGCCAGCGGCTGCACATGATCCGCAGCCAGTCCAAGCGTCTGGAGCTGCTGCGCCGGAGGCTGACGGAGCTGGGGAAAAAGCGGGTGCTCACCGATCCTATGGCGGTGATCCAGGACAAGCGGCTGCTGCTGGACCACGATCAGAAGGAGCTGTGCCACGCCGCCCTGGGGCGTCTCGCGGGACCGAGGCGGGAGCTGGCCGCCCTGGCCGCGTCCCTGGACGCGCTGAGCCCGCTGAAGGTACTGGGCCGGGGCTTCGCGCTGGTCACGGATGAGAAGGGGACCCCCCTGCGCCGGACGGAGGACGCGCCGGTGGGCAGTCAGATCACGGCGCGGATGGCCGACGGAAGGCTTAAGTGCCGGGTAGAGGAAACGATAACGGAGGAGGAACTGTCATGAGTCCGAGAAAAAAAGAAGAACCCAAGACCTTTGAGGAAAATATCTCCCGCCTGGAGGAGATCGTCTCCCAGCTGGAGCGGGGCGACGCGGCTCTGGCGGATTCCCTAGCCCTTTTTGAGGAGGGCACGAAGCTGGCCTCCGTCTGTTCCGCTATGCTGGACGAGGCGGAGCAGAAGGTCGTGAAATTGCAGAAGGGCCCCGATGGCGAGCCCGTGGAGCTGCCGTTTAATACGGAGGATTGAGCATGGAGACGTTTCAGGAACAATATGACCGCTACTGCGCTGCCGTGGAGGAGGCTTTGCAGAACCTCTTTCTGAGAAACAAGCCCTATAACCGCCTCCAGGAGGCCATGCGCTACAGCCTGCTGGCTGGGGGCAAGCGGGTGCGGCCTGTTATGACCATGGCTTTTTGTGAGGCTCTGGGCGGGGAGGCGCGCCGGGCGCTCTCCCTGGGCGTGGCGCTGGAGTGCGTTCATACTTACTCACTCATTCATGACGATCTGCCCTGCATGGACGACGACGACCTCCGCCGGGGCCGTCCCACCTGCCATAAGGTTTATGGCGAGACCATGGCCGTCCTGGCCGGGGACGCGCTGCAGGCGGAGGCGTTCCGCCTTATCTCCATTGCCCAGGACCTGAGCGCGGAGCAGCGTATCGAAGCGGTACTCACCCTTGCCTCCTCCTGCGGCGGGGACGGCATGGTGGCCGGTCAGGTGCTGGATGTGGAGGGCCTTGCCCACGACGAGGCGTCCCTGCGGGACCTGTGCCTGCGAAAGACCGGGGGGCTGCTGGCTGCCGCTGCGCACCTGGGGTGCATTGCTGCCGGCGCGTCGCCGGAGGTCCGGCTTCAGGCCACGGACTACGCGAAGCATCTTGGCCTGGCCTTCCAGGTCCGGGACGACATGCTGGACATTATCGCCGATCAGGAGGAGTTCGGCAAGCCCATCGGCTCAGACAGGGAAGAGGGCAAGCAGACCTTCGCGGACCTGCTGGGCCTGGAGGGCTGCGCCGCGTTGGTGGCGGAGGAGACCGGGCTGGCGAAGGCGGCGATCGCCGGATTTCCGGATAACGGATTCCTGCTGGAGCTGGCGGACCGTCTGGCGGACAGGAGGGCATGAGATGCACTTTGGGATGCTGACCACAAACCCCATCATCGACTGCGCCCTGCTGGCATGGTTCCTGGCACAGCTCATCAAGGTGATCCTGGACCTGGTGATCCTGCGGAAATGGGACGTGAAGCGCTTTGTGTCCAGCGGCGGGATGCCCAGCAGCCACTCCGCCCTGGTGGTGGCCGCCACGACTGCCATCGGGAAGTTACACGGTATCCAGAGTCCGGATTTTGCCCTGGCCGTGATCGTGTCGGCGGTGGTGATGTACGACGCCTGCAACGTCCGCCGCAGTGCCGGGGACACCGCCAGGCTGGTCAATCAGATCCTGGCCCACGTGGAAAAGCTGACGGCGGAGGATTTTGCCGACGACCTCCGGGAGGTCATGGGCCACACGCCGCTCCAGGTGCTCATGGGGGCATTGCTGGGACTTGGCGTAGGGCTGCTGGCGTAGAATTTTACCGCTATGGATCGTAGCGAAAACGCACCTGTCAGTTGATGGATAGCCGGATGCGAATGGAGTATACTGGGTTTATTCTATCAGAGGAGGCGAGTGTTTTGAACTTTGCCGATAAATTGCAGGTGCTCCGCAAGAACAGAGGCTACACACAGGAGGAGCTGGCAGAGGCCCTCCGTGTCTCCCGGCAGGCCGTGGCAAAATGGGAGGCGGGACAGGGATACCCGGACATCGGAAATCTGATTGCGGTCAGCGAGCTGTTCCACGTAACGGTGGACTATCTGGTCAAGGACGGCGAGTGCGGAGTGGACCTGCGGCGCGGGGAACCCGGCGGACTTGAGGAGCTGATCGCTTTCCGGCTGGAAGCCAACAGGAACACATATGCCGGATTCTCCAACGCCTGTCCGTCCACCCGGCTGGATTCTCATGATTACCGCTATGAAAAGGGCGGATATGTATATCATGACACCTACGTGGGCGGCGAGCAGTTTGCCGGTCAGGAGGCGATCTGGAAGGATGGGACCGCCGTATACGCCATGAACTATCTGGGGCGGGTGCTGGACCAGCGGTTCAGTGGGAATTTTCTCAAGGAAGCATTACGTGCCGCATCGCCGGACCACCCTTACCGGGGTCCCAGGTTTTATCAGTCTGGGGAGTACCTGTATACGGCCAGGGTCACGGGAGATATGACGTGGTTTCAGGGATTTGAGGAGATCTATTGCGGCGGTGACAAAGTATATGAGTGCTTTTTTCACGGCGGATCGATACGATGACAGGGCCCCCGGATGAATGGTTCGTCCGGGGGCTCAGACTGTCAAAAAGCCCTCCGCAGGAGTTTCGCCGCCGCAGCGGCGAAATAAATTCCAATTGTTTTTCCCGCGGCGTGTACGTGGGAAAAACTCTTTGCGCGGAGCGAGCGTCGAATTGTGCGCCAT
>JAAVHD010000056.1 GCA_014799915.1 Oscillibacter sp. | reverse complement strand
GACGATGTCACCGGCAGCCCCTACCGCACCGCTTTGGGTCCTCCCGGGGCAGCCGCGGTAAACGGTCCCCCTTGCAGGGCAGTCTCTCTTTAACAGGGCGTCAGCCGGACCCTTTCAACCACCAAGCTAAAGATTACGGATTCCAACTCAGTGGCTGAATCCGCCTCACTTGCACCCAAACCGAGGAAACTCCCCCGTATAGGGAAGCGGCACGAACGTGCCGCCCCGTCTAAGGGANTCNNNNACCGTAGGTTNNNGCGCGTTTTTGCNTNCTTTTGTCGCGTGACAAAAGNANGNCGTCGTCCGGGCGCGNAAGCCCGGNGCTAAANGNANATTGGANGCNNNNGCCGCCGCACAGCGGCGGCAATATGAAAGGGCAAATAAGGGGGAACCGGGGGCTCACGCCCCCGGTTATATTAAAGTTTCCCCTCTTCCCGCAGCGCCTGTACCGTGTCGGGCAGNCCCCACAGGTTGATAAACCCGGTCGCGTCATTCTGGTTATAATCGCTCTCCTCGAACGTAACCAGCTTCTCGGAATACAGGCTCTCCGGAGAGGTGACGGAGGAAGTAATAATATTCCCCTTATAGAGCTTCAGCTTCACCTGGCCGGTGACGTGCTTCTGGGTGTCCACCGCGAACGCCTGAAGCGCCTCCCGCAGGGGNGTGAACCACTTGCCGTTNTANAGCAGGTCNGCGAAATCCACNGCCANCTTGCTCTTCATGTGCTTGGTGTCCTTGTCCAGNGTGATCATCTCCAGNACCTCGTGGGCNCGGTAGAGGATNGTGCCGCCNGGGGTCTCNTAGACGCCGCGGTCNTTCATGCCCACCAGACGGTTCTCNACAATGTCCAGCAGGCCNATGCCNTTNTCCCCGCCCAGCTTGTTCAGCTTGCGGATGATATCGCTGGCCTTCATCTTCTCGCCGTCNANNGCCACAGGCACNCCCTTNACNAAGTCCAGGGTCACATAGGTGGGCGCGTCGGGNGCCGCCGCGGGAGANACGCCCATCTCCAGGAAGCCGGGCTTGTCATACTGGGGCTCGTTGGCGGGGTCCTCCAGATCCAGGCCCTCGTGGCTCAGGTGCCACAGGTTCTTGTCCTTGGAGTAGTTGGTCTCGCGGCTGATTTTCAGGGGCACATTGTGGGCCTCGGCGTAGTCGATCTCCTCCTCGCGGCCCTTGATGTCCCACTCACGCCAGGGGGCNATGATGGTCATCTCAGGGGCGAAACGCTTGATTGCCAGCTCAAAACGGACCTGATCGTTGCCCTTGCCGGTGCAGCCGTGGGCGATNGCGTCCGCGCCCTCTTTCTTGGCGATGTCCACCAGGCGCTTGGCAATGATGGGACGGGCAAAGGCGGTGCCCAGCAGATAGTCCTCGTACTTGGCCCCCATCATCATGGAGGGGACGATCACGTCGTCCACCATCTCGTCCACCAGNTCCTCCACNTACAGCTTGGAAGCGCCGGTCTTGATGGCCTTGGNCTCCAGGCCGTCCAGCTCGTCGCCCTGGCCCACGTCGGCGGCTACGGCGATGATCTCAGGGTTGTTGTAGTTCTCCTTCAGCCAGGGAATAATAATAGAAGTATCCAGGCCGCCGGAATAGGCCAGCACGATCTTTTTGATTTCTTTCTTGCTCATANTATGGTATATCCTCCTGTCAAGGTAGTTTATCTCGTTTGAAGTTGTATATATATTACATCTTNCCGTTTTTTTATGCAATACCTACTTTTGATGAATTACAGCCGGAAGTCCCGCCTCCCCTTGTGCATTTTACCGGGGAATTTTTNTATTACAAGGCGGATCATCCGGTTTCCGTTCTGCCGCCGACAGGCCAAGCCCAAGCCCATGTATTGACAGTCGAATATTCGGTATATACCGTATATAGTATCTGCCCACCAGAAGCCGCCGGAGCAAATACGTCCGTTAAAATCACGGACAGATGGCGGGTGATCGATGAAGTCATCGGTCAAAATATCCAAATTGGGCTGGAAAATTTAGCGGGAATGTGCATGGCTAATGATAACAATGTTTGGTATAATGAACATATTGCATACCCCCCCAGTATGCCGCTNTCCGTTGCGGCGCAACATTTCAGGAGGTACAACATGAAGAAAAATGTGAAAGAAGCAAAATCTGCGGAATACACCAGCCCGTATGAGTTCCATGGGCGTATTCCCCTCCAGCAGGCGATCCCCCTCGGCTTGCAGCACGTGCTGGCTATGTTCGTGGGCAACCTGACGCCGCTGATGATCATCTGCGGCATCTGCGGCATTACCAGCGACCATCCGGAGATCTANGTCACCCTGCTGCAAAACGCCATGCTGGGCGCGGGCATCATNACCCTCATCCAGCTCTGGTCCATCGGNCCCATCGGCGGACAGGTGCCGGTCATCATGGGCACCAGCTCCGGCTTCCTGGGCGTGATGCGGGGCGTGGCCGCCAACTCCGCCCTGGGCGGCGGCCTGGTGGCNTACGGCGCGATCATCGGCGCNGGTATGATCGGCGGACTGTGCGAGGCCGTGCTGGGCTTCTTNATNAAGCCCCTGCGTAAATTCTTNCCCCCGGTAGTCACGGGCAGCGTGGTGCTGGCCATNGGNCTGAGCCTCATCAGNGTNGGCGTCAACTCCTTNGCNGGCGGCAGNGGGGCCAAGGATTTCGGCTCCATCCCCAATCTGCTGCTGGGCCTGCTGGTGCTGGCAGTGATCGTGGCCCTCAAGCACTTCACCAAGGGCATCACCTCCACCTCCTGCATCCTCTGCGGGATCATCGTGGGATACATCGCCGCTTCCATCATGGGCATGGTCATGCCCCATGAGCTGGTGGACGCGGAGGGTGCGACCTATACCGCCTCCTGGTATGTCAACTGGTCCAAGATCGGTGAGGCCAGCTGGTTCTCCATTCCCAAGATCCTGCCGGTAAAGCCGGTATTCAATGTCCACGCGATTATGTCCATTATGATCATGTTCCTGGTCACCGCTGTGGAGACCATCGGCGACATCTCCGGGTGCATCGAGGGCGGCATGGGCCGTGAGGCCACTGCCAAGGAGCTGTCCGGCGGCGTCATCTGCGACGGCGTGGGCTCCTTTATCTCCTCCCTGCTCTCCTCCCTGCCTACCACCTCCTTCTCCCAGAACGTGGGCCTGGTCACCATGACCAAGGTGGTCAACCGGATGGCGCTGACCTGCGGAGCTATCTTCCTGGTACTGGCGGGCCTCTCCCCCAAGCTGGCGGCGGTCATTTCCATTATGCCCCAGAGCGTCCTGGGCGGCGCGGCGGTCATGATGTTCGCGTCCATCGCCGTCTCCGGCATCAAGCTGCTGACCAAGTACGGCATCACCAACCGGGTGGTCACCATCGTGTCCATCGCTATGGGTCTGGGCTTCGGCCTGGGCGCCACCACCGGCGCGCTGGCGGGTCTTCCCGAGGCCGTACAGCTGATCTTCGGCGGCTCCGGCATCGTTCCGGCGGCGGTCCTGGCCATTATCCTCAACATCATCATCCCCAAGGAGCAGGAAGACCTGGACAACGAAGCCCGTGTGAACAGCGGGGCATCGCTGTAAATGCAAGGCAAGGATTTTGATAAAAGTTTCGCCCGCCTTTTCAAAGGCGGCAGAGTCCAGAGGCAGCGCCTCTGGTCGCGCCCCGCAGGGTGCGAAATCCCCCAAAAGCCGCGCCGAAAAAAATCTTCTCTATAGAACAATCCCAAACCATGCGCGGCTTTCTCAAGCGCATTTGCCACCTTGGTGGCAAACAGCGCCACGGGAGCTTCCGGCAACTCTTGATCCACCCTGCAAATTACCTCATTTATGAAAACGGTCCCCGGGAGGAAATCCCGGGGACCGTTTTCATCTCTTACGATTTCTTTAAGAAGGCTAAATACTTCTTGACAAGATGCACTATGCGTTGTATAGTATTGTGTGAAAGGGGGCATGGCTGTGATCGATCCACAATTAAAGCGGGGACTGCTGGACGTCTGCGTGCTCTCCCTGCTGCGGCGGGGGGATTCCTATGGCTATCAGATCATCAAGGACCTCTCCGGCTGCATCGAGATCTCAGAATCCACCCTCTACCCCATCCTGCGCAGGCTGGAAAGCGGGGGCTGTCTGACCGTGTACTCCGTGGAGCACAGCGGCAGGCTGCGGAAATTTTACCGCATTACCCCGGAGGGTGTCAAGGTGATCGACCAATTTTTGTCCAGCTGGCCGGAGATCCAGCGGGTATACGATTTAATAAAGGAGTGTGCCGGAAATGACGCGCAAAGAATTTCTTAATGACTTATACCGCCATCTGTACGGGCTGACCCAGGACCAGGCGGAGCAGCACCTGACCTACTACGCCGAGATGCTGGCTGACCGGATCGAGGAGGGCATGACCGAGGATGAGGCCGTGGCCAGCATGGAGGATGTGGAGACCATCGCCCGGCGCATCATGGAGGAGGAGGGCCTGCCCTACACGCCGCCGGAGGAGCGTCCGGTAATGCCGCCGCAGTATCCGGATGCCTCCCGGCTCCAGGGCGGCGGCGGGAAGCGGGGCTATCAGGTCCCGAAGAAGTGGAGCGTGCGGAAGATCGTTCAGACCGCCCTGTGGACAGTCGCAGCCATCGCGCTGGTATCCGCCGTTGGCCGGTGGGCGTGGAGGTCGGTTTATGCTAGGCCCTACGCCCCCGAGCCCACTGATTATATCACCGAAGCCGCAGCAATAGACACTCCTATCCGGGAATATGACGGCTACAACGAGGAGGCCCCCTATGTGGAGGGCGGATATGAATATGGCAGCGGTTCAAGCGGTACCTGGACTGACTCCATTGAACGGATCGACATCCAGTGGGCCGCGGGTACGGTGTACATCCAGAGCTGGAGCAGCGACGAGATCGAGGTAAGGGAGTATGCCCACTCCGAGCTGAGCAGCCGGACCTCCATGTCCTGCCAGGAGGACGGCGGCACCTTGACCATCCGCTACCGGGACGGCCTCAGCCTGGGCGGCGTGAAGGACGATAAGTGGCTGACCGTGCTGATCCCGGACGGGATGGTGGGAGAGCTGAAGATCGAGACCACCTCCGCCGACGTGCGGCTGAATGGACTGGAGACGGAAACGCTGACCGTTTCCACCGCCAGCGGGGACATCCAGTCCACGGAGTGCTACACACAGACGGCAGAGCTATCCTCCATCAGCGGGTATGTAAATCTGTATGGCGGACTGTACGCAGATTCGCTGGATCTTACCACCACCAGCGGCGACATTTCCGGAGATGTGACAAGCGGCATCATCGGCGTTTCCACGATTTCCGGGGATATCTCCCTCTACGGCCATGGCAGCACAAATGAGGTCCGCATGAATACCACCAGTGGGGACATCTGGTGCTCTGTAGAGGACCCGTCCGTCCAGTCTATCGGCATAAGCTCTACCAGCGGAGACATCTCCCTGTCCCTGCCCTACGACATGGGATTTACCCTGGAGTATGACACAGTCTCCGGCGATTTCCTCAACAGCTATTTTGAAATGAGCCAGCAGAACGGAAAATACGTCTGCAACGGCGGCGGATGCGAGATCGAGGTGGATACCGTCAGCGGCAATCTGGACGTCTATTGATGGGGTTGCTCTTTTCCGGGAATTATGGTATGATCCTCTTGTCATACTTTTTCTTGAAAGAAAAAGTATCAAAAAGAACTTTAATAACGGGACTATACCCATTGCTATCCCTGGATGTTAGCCCGGTAACAAAGTTCACTTTCAGGAATTAGTATCATTTGCTGAACGGAGGTATTCCTATGAATCCTTTTGAGGAGATCGAGCTCCAGGACTGCCCCTACTGCCAGGGCACGGGGGTCATCGAGGAGGAGGGCGGCTGGTGCCTGTATGTCCAGTGCGTGGACTGCGGCAGCCATACGGCGGAGCTGTCTTATAACAACGAGGAGGAGCGCATGGACGCCGCCCGCCGGGTGGCCCGGAACTGGAACATCGGGAAGGTCATTTTTCCGGGGCCAGGCGACTGAGGGATGACAACCTGTAGGGGCGGATATCATCCGCCCGCTCTGTCGATGTCCATCCGTTGTCGTGCAGCGCGACGACCCAGCCCGCCATTCCTTTGATACCACACCGTATGACGGTAAAAACGGGCGGATGATATCCGCCCCTACAGGATTCCTGCGGACCAGACAGATCCTACCATTTATCCAACACGATACCCCACGCAAAAACGCCCGGAGGCGAAAACCTCCGGGCGCTGCTTTTATCTTCATTATGCGTCGATGCCGCGGCTGGTCAGATACTTCTTGACCATCAGAGCCACCTTGAAGGTGATGGCGTCGTCGAACTCCCGTAGGTCCAGGCCGGTGAGTTTTTTGATCTTCTCCAGGCGGTAGACCAGGGTATTGCGGTGGACGAACAGTTTCCGGGCTGTCTCGGAGACGTTCAGGTTGTTCTCAAAGAACTTGTGGATCGTGAACAGCGTCTCCTGGTCCAGGGAGTCGATGGGGTTCTTCTTGAAGACCTCCACCAGGAACATCTCACACAGGGTGGTAGGCAGCTGGTAAATCAGACGGCCGATGCCCAGATTCTCATAGTTAATGATGTACTTCTCTGTATCAAAGACCTTGCCCACCTCAATGGCAATCTGGGCCTCCTTGTAACTCTTGGCCAGATCCCGCAGGTGCATGGCAATAGTGCCGATACCCACTACGACCCTGCCGTCTCCCCCAACGCGCAGGGTATCCTCCAGCAGGGACGCCACCCGCTGGACCTCCTTCTCCCCGCCGTTCTCCGGCAGCTGGTGAATGAGAGCCACGTCGCTGTCCCCCACGCTGAGGACGAAATCGTTCTGTCGGTCCGGGAACAGGCCCTGGACCACGTCCATCAGGGCGGCGTCGCCGTCCTCCATCTGGCGCACCAGGAACACGCTCCGGGGCACCTCCGGCGCCACGTGCAGCTCCTTGGCCCGCATGTAGATGTCGCTGAGCAGGATATTATCGGAAATGATGTTTTTGATAAAGGAGCTCCGGTCGTGCTTTTCCTCGTAATAGCTCTTGGCTCCATTGAGGGCTACGCTGGCCATGGAGCAGACGGTGTGGCTGATATCGTCCTCCCCCATGGTGAATACGGCATAATCAAAGTGGGAGCCCCAGCCCCCCAGGGCGTGGAACGTCCGTCCGTCCACGGCGATGATCGCGCCGTCCGCCTGGTTGATATGGCCCACGTACTCCGGCCACTTTTTTCCGATCAGTCCCAGATCACTGCAGGAGATCACGGTTCCCTCCCCGTCGATCACACCTACAACCCGGTCAGTGGCTTCCTTGATTTGCAGGACAACATTCTGAAAAATTCTTCCTGACATAGCGGTTCCCCTCCATCAGCAGTCATTCCGTTTTGTGCAATCTGTCGGACTTATTTTTATTATAGCGTGACCTTCGACACTTTGCAAGAGCTTTTTTCTTTTTTCCACAAAAAAACTTAATCTCTTTTGGCTGATTTGTAAGTTTCCCGGCTTTTCAAGGTTTTCCACCCAATTTTGAAACTTCTTCCCCGGTCAAAAGCCGAAATTCTCCCGGTTTCAGAAACTCGTCCAGTACAAGCGTTCCCATAGACAGCCGCTTTAACCGGCAGACTGCCGCTCCCTGGCTGGCAATCATCCGCTTGATTTGGTGAAATTTGCCCTCGTGCAAAGTGACCAATGCCTCGCTGCCATCCCCCAGCAGCTCCAGTCCCGCCGGGAGGCAGGTCGTGCCGTCGGAAAGGACGATCCCCTGAGCGAAGGCGTCCACATCCGATGGGTTCAGAGGGCGGTCCGTGCAGATGTAGTAGACCTTGTCCACATGGCGCTTGGGCGAGAGCAGCCGATGGGCCAGATCACCGTCGTTGGTCAGCAGCAGCAGGCCCTCGCTGTCCTTGTCCAGCCGTCCCACTGGAAACAGGCCGCGCCGCTGGAGCTCCGGGGGCAGGAGATCCAGCACGGTCTCCTGTCGGGGGTCCTCGGTGGCAGAGAGGACTCCGGCGGGCTTGTGGAGCATGACATAGGTAAATTTCTGGATGGTCAGCTCCTCCCCATCCACCATAATGCGGGAGAGCGAGGGGTCCAGCTTCTGATCCGGCGCGGCGGCGGGGACGCCGTCTATCAGCACTCTCCCCTCTTTCACCAGCCCTTTGACCTCCCGCCGCGACCACCGGCCTGTGGAGGCGAGCAGTTTGTCCAATCGTTCCATAGCGCTCCCCCTTTTCCTGTCAGGAATAGTTTATCTGATTTCCGGAAAAAGCGCAACAGAAAAATGGTGGGGGCCAGAGAAATCAATTTTGTCCCACATACGTCGTATTTTGTAGGGCGGGACGACACCGGCCCGCCGCCTAAAGGACTGATACGAGGGGCTAGAAGGTCGTCGCGCCCTACACAGCAAAAATTGATTTCCCTGGGTGAGGGCTGAGAAATCTATGGCTTATCAGGAAACTCGCTTCTATATATCGCTTAAATTCCCCAGAAAGTTGCTCTCCGCTGTGCAACTTTTTCCTCTCTTTGGATGAAAATATATAAGGGCTTCACAAAGGAGGATTGACTATGAACATTACTACAAAGACCATCCACAAATTTGCCGTGCTGCTGAAATCCAAGGACCGCAGTCCCGGCACCATAGAAAAATACTTGCGGGACGTCCGCGCTTTCGCCGCATGGCTGGACGACAGGGAGTTATCGTGGGAGACGGCCTCCGAATGGAGGGACCACCTGGTAAATAAGGGCTACGCTCCCACTACCGTCAACTCCATGATCTCCGCCGTCAACCATTTTCTCAAGTTCACGGGGCGGGAGGACTGCAAGATCAAGTTCCTGCGCGTCCAGCGGAAAACATTCCGGGAGCAGAGCAGGGAGTTGACCAAGACGGAGTATCAAAAGCTGCTGGACACCGCGCAGTGCTGCGGCCAGGAGCGGCTGGGGCTGCTCATGGAGACCATCTGCGCCACCGGCATCCGGGTGTCGGAGGTGCGGTATATCACCGCAGAGGTCCTTCGGCGGGGACGGGCGGATATTTCACTGAAAGGGAAAATCCGAACCATCCTGCTACCGGGGAAGCTGTGCAGGAAACTGCTCAAGTACGCTAAAAAGCAAAAAATCGCTTCCGGAGAGATTTTTCTCACCAAAAGCGGTAAATCGTTGTCCAGACGTCAAATCTGGCGGGAGATGAAGATGTTGTGCAAAAAGGCGGGCGTGGAGAGCACCAAAGTATTTCCGCACAACCTCCGGCATCTGTTCGCGGTTTCTTTTTATAAGGTGTGTAAAGATATTGTGAAGCTGGCCGACATTCTGGGACACAGTTCCATCAACACCACACGAATCTATTTGGTCACCACCGGCGCGGAGCACGCCCGGCAGCTGGAAAAACTGGGATTGGTCACGTGACTTTCGTCATGTTGACAAAATTTATATTTTGTCACAGTTCCTATACATATCCATATTAAAAGTATTATAGCACAATCTCCGCATAAAGGAATACCCTTCCTAAAAAATCAGCGAAATACCGGAAAAAGTATGAAAATTCAGGGACTGCACATTTTATTTTTTGCGCAGTCCTTGGTTTTTGTGCCGTTTTTATTCTTGATTTCTGGTCAATTGCCTAAAAATAGGCAACCATAGGACAAAATATAAATTTTGTCCACAGAAACCAGTTGGTTAGACATAGGTTTTTCGGTTACCGCAATCTAGTGTAGGGGCGCACATTGTGCGCCCGCTTCTACGGACTGCCGCCGCACCGCCGATGCCTCGCAGATACCTTTTGGCGAGCGGGCGCACAATGTGCGCCCCTACAAGGCGCATCCCATGTCATGGTTCAGTGCATGACAGCCAACCCCCGTATGTCCATTCACCCCGGCATTTATGGCGGGGCGGATTGACATAAATGTCTGTGTGAGAATGAAAGAAAGGAGGGCCGCGCGGGAGCGCGGAAAGCACCGCAAAATCATAGTCCCGGCAGGGAACAGCGGCGCACAATATCACATACCTTCAAACAATTTTGGCAAACCATTGGAAACAATGGGACGCAAAGCCAGGTGCGTCGCCGTGGCTAACGCCGCAGCACGCTCGACCGGTTGCACGGCAAAACAGCGGAAACGCTGCGACGCAAAACCAGAGGCTGTGGGGCTGCCCACAGGCAGCTCTATGCTCGTTCGGTTACCGGACTCTTTGCGTCCGAATAATAGCAAAGAAAGGAAGATTTTTATGAAGAAACGCATAATCTCAAGGGCCTTGGCCCTCTTTATGGCGCTGTCCCTGCTGTCTACCACGGCGTTCGCGGCCAGCTTTACCAACCTTCAGGATGCCATCAATGACAAGGGCGGTACGCGGATTGAAGGAACTGACTGTTATGGTTATGGTTCCCAGAACTCCGATGGCATTTGGGGTATCGAAGCCTGGAATAGTGACGATGGCACCCGCAACGTCCAGCTCAACGAGGATGTCACATACAAAGACGGCGGCCTTGCTAAGGATGCGTCTTACGTTAATATCCAGAAGGACGTCACCCTGAACATGAACGGCAACACCATTGATACCGGTAACCGCTTTGATGAGAATGGCGATGTTACAGTGACGGGTGGAAGCCAGGCGTTCCAGGTACGTGCGAATAGTAACCTGACGATCAATGGTGCAGGCGAAGACGGTGAGCGCGGCACCATCACCGGCGGTTATGGGAACAACGGCGGCGCAATTTTTGCATATGCAGGCGCCAGTATTACACTGAACGACGTCAATTTGACCGGCAACTCTGTAAAGGCCAATGGTAAGGGCGGTGCGGTCTGTGCATCGGGAAACAACAGCGTCATACTGAACAATGTTGATCTGACCGGCAACTCTGCAGCATATGGCGGCGCAATCTCTGCAAAAAGCGGCAGTGTTGTTACACTGAACAATGTTAATTTGACCGGCAACTCTGCAACAACTGGCGGCGTAACTTATGCATCTGGCGGCGCAATCTATGCAGAAAATAGCGATGTCACACTGAAAGATGTCAATTTGACCGGCAACTCCTCAACATTTTCCGGCGGCGCAATTCGGGGGACAAACAGCAAGGTTACCCTGGAAAATGTTACCATGACCGGCAACAAAACCCTCGGCCACGGAGCCGCAATACAAGCTGACGGAGGAGCGACGGTCACCATGAAGGACGTCACGATTTCCAACAACTCCGCCGCTATTGATGGGGGCGCAATCAATACTGCTGAGGAAACCGTAATCACCGTGCGGAACACGACCATGACCGGCAACACCGCAGGCAACGATGGCGGCGCACTCTGGATCGGCAGGGGCAGCGTGGTCTCTATTGATGGGGATTCCAAGATAGTTGGAAACTATTCCCAGGTCAAGGCTGACGGCAGCAAGATGGCGAATGACCTCCATATCGGTGATGTGGAACAAGGTGCCCCCGATGTCACCTCTGCGGATTCCTTGGTTTATAACGGTGTCACCTATGAAAAGGTAACAACCGACGCATCTGATGGCTTCGATATCGTTTATGCTGTCCCCGAGAATAGTGGAGAGCCCGACAGCAACATTCCCGACGACGGCAATGATTCCACTGACGGCAATGATTCCAGCAACGGCAATACCAGCGATACCACCACCCCCGACGTCTCCGGCACTGACACCGCCGTCACCGCCACCGGCGCTGACGCTGTCAACACCACCACCATCGAGGACGACGAAGTGCCTCTGGCCGGTCTGCTGACCCTGGCGGATCTGCTGGAAGAGCTGCGTCAGTACGAGGAGATCGCTGAGATCGAGCTTCCTGAGGACTTCAAGTGGGTCGACCATGAGTACGCCCAGGCCATCTACTGGGGCCTCCAGGAGGAGCTGGTAGTTGACACCGAGGACGATCCCCTTGATCCTGACGAGGTCCTGACGGTTGGTCTCATGCGCGAAGTTCTCACCAACTTCGTGGAAATCTACGTGGGTCTGGATGACTTCGTCGTGGAGCTGGAAGGCGAGGACGAGGATCTGGTCATGGATTACATCGACATGATCTCCCGTCTCGGCGTGTTCTACGATGAGCTGGACGCCGCTCTGGAGGCCAAGGCCGCCTGATCTCTGGCCCCTCCCGTTTTCTCTCACACAGGCAAAGCCCCGGAGGCGCGGACCGCGTCTCCGGGGTCGATTTTTTCTCAGAAGATCCTTCCCTCCCCTGCCAGAATTTTCAGCAGGGACCGTCTTGCTTTTTCCGCGGTTTCCGTGTATCATAGTGATACTTCATCGACAAAAAATGGAGGTACTCAACGATGCGGCAGGATGAATTGGAGGCCGGTTTGGAACTGGAGCCCCGGAAAATGCGGTTGAAAACCAAGATCATGATCGGTTTCCTGGCACTGGCTGTTCTGTGCGGCGCGGCACTGGTGTCGTTCTTGTACGGCGTAGCCAAGGGCGCAGAGGAGGAGCCGCCCGTGGTGACCAGCGCCCTGCTGGGGGAGCAGCTGCGCTCCGTGCAGGAACTGACGACGGTGGCCTACTACTACACCAACATGGGCCGGTTTGAGAATCAGGTGGATTTCTACGGCTGGAAGGTGCCCTTCACCACCAAGAGCTTCATCGTCTCCTATGACGGCGTGATCAAGGCGGGCGTGAATCTGGAGGAAGTCTCGGTGGAAGTAAATGAGGAGTCAAAGACTGTCACCGTGACCCTGCCGGAGAGCAAAATTCTCTCCCACGAGATTCCGGAGGACAGTCTGGAGATCTTCGACGAGAGCGACAACATTTTTAACCGGATTTCTATCGAGGATTACGCCGGGTTCACCAAGGATCAGAAAGACAAGATGGAACAGCGTGCCATAGACAACGGCCTGCTCACCAGCGCGAACGAGAAGGCCCGCGCCGCCGTGACGTCCTTTCTCAGCCTGCTGCCGGAGATGGAGGTCTATACGCTGACCGTGAAGTGAGGAAAAGGCACACCGGAAAGATTTTCCGGTGTGCCTCTTTTTATACGCGAATCAAGGGTTAATGGAAACTCCCGGGCGCTGTTTACCGCTTCGCGGTAAATGCGCTTGAAAGCCGCGCACGGTTTGGGATTGTGCTATGGAGAAGAATTTTTTGAGCGCGGCTTTTGGGGATATTTCGCGCCCTGCGGGGCGCGACCAGAGGCTCTGCCTCTGGACTCCGCCACCTTTGAAAAGGTGGACGAAACTTTTATTTTTCGCTTATTCCAGCCCTTGGTTCATATTTATGTATTCTGCCCCTCGGCAGGCTCAGCTTCCTTCTTCTCCAGCTTCCAGCGGGCATCCTTGATGGTAAGGGTCCGCTGCTTTTTCTTCCCGCTGGCCATGCGCTCCTTAACCGCGCGGCCCGTAGGCGTAGCGGCCAAACCGCCCAGAGCGGTCTCCCGCAGCTCGATGGGCAGACGGCGGCCCACCTCGTCCATGGCATCAATGACCTCGTCCACCGGGATGCGGCTCTCAATACCCGCCAGCGCCATGTCAGCAGCAGCCACCGCATTCACCGCGCCGATGACGTTGCGCTTGATGCAGGGCACTTCCACCAGACCGGCCACCGGGTCGCAGGCCAGGCCCAGCAGGTTCTTCAGCGCCATGGCCACCGCGTGGCACATCTGCTCCGGCGTGCCGCCCCGTAGACAGACCAACGCGCCCGCCGCCATGGCGGAAGCGCTGCCGATCTCCGCCTGACAGCCGCCTGCCGCGCCGGAGATGCAGGCCCGGTAAGCAATCACCGCGCCAATGCCGCTGGCAGTGAACATGGCCTCCAGGATCTTCTCCTCCGGCAGGTTCTCCCGCCAGTACAGCGGAATCAGCACCGCCGGCAGCACCCCGCAGGCCCCCGCCGTGGGCGCGGCCACCACGCGGCGCATACAGGCGTTGCTCTCACCCATGGACAGGGCCTCGGCAATGACCTGGGCCATGAACTCCCCGCCGATGGGGTCCTTGGCGGCGTACTCGTGCATCTGCTTGCCCTGGCCACCGGCCATGCCGCTCATGCTCCGGCGTTCGCCGGTGTAGACCTCGCTGGCCTCCTTCATGGTGTGCCAGTTCTGGGCCATCCGGTCCAGGGATTCTCCCCGGGACACCCCGCGGTTCTCCATATCCGTCTCCAGGATGATTTCCCAGAACCGTTTACCCTCCCGCCGGGCGGCGGTGACGATTTCCTGCATAGAATCCAGATTCATGGTCAATCCTCCTTTGCGTAGTGGATGACCTGGAGAATACCCGGCTGCTTGTCGATCAGCTGCACAATATAGTCGGGCACCGGGTCGTCCGTCTCAATGATCATCATCACATTGCCGCCCTTGGCGCTGCGGTGCATACTCATGTTGGCCACATTCACCCGCGCCAGGGACAGGGCCGTGGATACATCGGACAGATTGCTCTGGTTGTCCATATTCTGGATGACCAGCGTGTGGTAGTCTCCGGAGAAGCTGACCTGCACACCGTCCAGCTTATCCACCATGATGCGGCCCCCGCCGATGGAACTGGCCTGCATCTTCATTTTCTTCCCGGATTCCCCGGTGATCACCATCTTCACGCTGTTGGGATGGGCGTCCCGGAGGTCAACCTCATCGAAGGAAAATTTCAGGTTGTGCTTCCCCGCGATCTCGAAGCTGTTAGGTATGTCCAGATCATCGGTTGCCATCCCCAAAAGCCCCGCGACCAACGCCTTGTCGGTGCCGTGGCCCACGCCGGTCTCGGCGAAAGAGCCATGGAGATGCAGCTCCGCCTTCACCGGCTTCTCCCCCAGCAGGGTCCGGGCCATGCGGCCAATGCGCACCGCGCCTGCGGTGTGTGAGCTGGACGGTCCCACCATAATGGGACCCATGATGTCAAATATGTCTATCATGTGCGGCCTCCCTTTCTTCCCATCTCATTTATGCAGCTTCCGACCCCTTTGGCCGGTTAGAGCTCCAATTTTTTGCTGCACGCCACAGCCATGGACCCCGCCCCGATGTGGCAGGCCACGCTCAGCGACAGCTTATCCATGTGTACCTCATAGCCGGGGAACCGGGCCTCGATCTCGCCCTTCCACTCCTGGGCCGTCTCGTCGGAACAGGTATAAGCGGCCATCAGATGTACCGGCTTTCCGGCGAAGCGCTGGGTAATGTCCTTCTCCATGGCGTCCAGCATGATCTTCTTGGCGGACTTCCAGCCACGGGCCTTGGCGTAGGCGTCCAGCTTTTCACCCTGGATCTGGAGCACCGGCTTGATGTTCAGCACCGCGCCGATGGCCGCTCCGGCGGCGGTGACCCGGCCGCCCTTTTTCAGATATTTCAGGGTGTCCACCGTGATATAGATACTGGCCTCCAGCCGCTCACGCATCAGCACGTCGTGGATGGCCTTGCCGTCCATACCGGCCCGGGCCATCTCCAGAGCGTCCAGGGCGGACTGCCGCTGGGTGATGGAGATGCGCTGATTATTCACCACAAAGACCTTGTCCTTGTACTCGTTCGCCAGCATCAACGCCGTCTCGCAGGAGGCGGACAGGCCGCTGGACATGGGGATATAGACCACCTGGTCGTAGGTCTCCAGCATCTCGTCCCACAGGTCGGTCACGTCTCCCGGCGCGGGCTGGGAGGTGGAGATGTCCGCGTCCTCCGCCAGACGCTGGTAGAACTGCTCCTGGGTGAGGGTGATATCCTCAAAGAACAGCTCCTCATTGATATAAAAGGGCATGGGCAGCACGCGGATGCCCAGCTCCCTGCCTGCGGCCTGAGTGATGCCGCTGTTGCTGTCGGTTACGATCGCTACGTTTGCCATGAAATATAACTCCTCTTTTGCCGCATAGCGGATATTTATTAAAAGTTTCGTCCACCTTTTCAAAGGTGGCGGAGTCCAGAGGCAGAGCCTCTGGCCGCACTCCGCAGAGTGCGGAACCCCCAAAAGCCGCGCCGAAAATAATCTTCTCCACAGCACAATCCCAAACCACGCGCGGCTTTCAAGCGCATTTGCCGCTAACGCGGCAAACAGCGCCCGGGAGTTCCCGTAGACTTCTGATGGGCACTTGGGGGTACTTTTTCAGCCAAAGAAAACTTATCAGTTAGGCTCCAGCGCGCCATGGAGCCGGTCGGTGACAGCTCCCTGGAACAGGGGCGTGGAGTGGCCGTGGAGGGTCTCCAGCCCACCGGCGGCCATGCGGGGATCGATCTGCCCGAGCATAAACAGATCCATGTCCAGAATAAACTTGACCTCCGGGTCCTGGGGCGCGTTGGGGATATTCTGCTTGACCATGCCGGGACCGGCATGAATCTTGGCCCGGCAGGTGCTGTCCAGGTTCAGCTCCACATCCACGGAGCACTTCCGGGTAGCGGACTCGTCCACATCCTCCTCAGCCAGAACACCCAGATAGGGGGCGGCAATCAGGTCCCGCCAGGGCTCCCCCTCCAGATCCAGAGCCTTCCGGGAGAAAATGTTCACATACCGCAGGCCGATCCGCTCGAAGAAAGCAGGCTGATAGATGCGGATGAAATGGGCCAGGGGCAGATCGAACTGCTTCCCGAAGCTCTCCCACCCCGGGTAGGCCACAGTGGAAAGGGAGATAAATCCGTTGGTCAGATTCAGCTTCCATCGGCCATCGGCAGAGACGAAGTTGTGATTGATAATGGTCTTGGGCTGCTCCACTTTTGCGCCGGGGGTGCCCAGACCGGTGATTTTGGCGGCGGGCTGCTCCTCCTTGGCGGCGTAGCGGGGGAACATGCCCCGGACGGCCTCCTGGAAATCCACCGGCTCACGGGCTCCGATGGACAATATAGCGGGAAAGCGGAGCTGGCAGATCACCTCGGCCAGCTGGGCCTTGTCATAGTGGACGCGGGGATTGTCGGAATACAGCATATGACGGTTCCTCCTAAAACTCATTGTCCTTATTGTATCCCCGTTGGGAGAAAAAGTCAAACAAAAAAGCCCTCTGCCGCAAGGAAATCGATTTTTACGCAATACCTCCGAAATTGATCCATCTGTGCAGGGGCAAGCTCGCCCGCTTCTAAAGGGCGGAAATGCACTGGCAATACCTCGCAGATGCCCTTCGGCTTGCGGGCGAGCAATGCTCGCCCCTACACGGATACATCGATCATTCAGATGCTGCCTCAAACAAAAAAGCCCTCCGAAAACATTTTTCGGAGGGCTTTTACCTATATTGTTATTGATAGAACAAATGACTCCCGATGGAGGCGTAATAGGTCCGGTTCTGCCTCACCCAGAGTCCCTGGGAAAAGGCCGGATTAAAAAAGTACAGGCTCTCCCCCGCCGCGTCTACCCCTGCCAGAGCCAGACGGGCGGCCAGCACGCTCTGCTCCGTGGGCTCATTGTAGATGGTCAGGTTGGATACAGGCTCGAACTGGACGCCGTCCTTCTGGTCAAAGACCACCTCTTTTATGGTATTGGGGAACTGGTCGGAGGCTACCCGGTTGAGGATCACATCCCCCACCGCGATCTGACCAATCAGGCTCTCCCCCTGGCTCTCGGCACTGATGATGCGGCTGAGCCAATAGAGATCCTCCTCCGTATAACAGGTGCACTCCCTCTCCCACACCGATACCGGGGTGCTCCAATTCACAAAGTTCACCTGGGCCCCCAGCAGATTGGATACACTGCGCAGCGGCACATATGTATGCCCCTCCTTCAGCAGCGCCGCCTGCCCGGTCCAGTAGGTATAGCCGTCAGCCAGCACGTAGCTGCGCTGAACGGGCACATCCAGCGTAAATAAGTCGGTCTCCGCCGTAGCCATGCAGGACTGGCAATCCCACGAAACTTCCCAGTCCCCCAATGCTTTCAGCAGGGGCACGAGCTGCACATATGTCACGCCGTCCACCGCAAAGGCCGGCATTGTCTCCCCCTCCACTGTCACGGTTATATCGTCGGCCGCCCGCGCCGGGACGGCGAGCAGCAGGGCCGTCAGGAGCAGCCCCATGATTCTTTTCTTCATATCGCTGTTACCTCCTATTCAGTGACCAAATAGGGCTCAAAGCACCCTTTTGGCCTCCTTCCGACAGTATAAAGGATAAATGCCGTTAAGGGCAAGGTGTAAATATTGGTAATTTCCGTCCCTGTTTCCCTGCAATAAGGTCTTGAAAAAGCAGTCAATTTGTGGTATTCTGACTTTAATCCGTTTATAGAGAGCAGGTGTGCACTTATGATCTACACCATTACCACCAATCCTTCCCTGGACTACACGGTGGAGGCGGAACTGGTTCCCGGACAGATCAACCGTACCAACAGCGAGATCATCTATCCCGGCGGCAAGGGGATCAACGTCTCCCTCTCCCTCCAGCGCCTGGGGCAGGAGACCCGGGCCCTGGGCTTCGCCGCGGGCCGCATCGGACAGACCATCCGGGATCTGCTGGATGACCTGGGTTGCCCCCACACCCTGCTGGAGCTCAGCGGCGGCGGGCAGAGCCGTATCAATGTGAAGATCCGCGGGCCGGTGGAGACCGCCGTCAATGGCCGGGGACCGGACCTGGGGGCGGGAGATCTGGTGCGCCTGCTGGAGCTGCTTCAGGACGTAAAGCGCGGCGACGCGGTGGTCATCTCCGGCTGGGTGCAGAATATCGCCTTTTATGTCTCCATCCTCCGTCAGGTGGAGACGACCGGGTGTATGACAGTGCTGGATTGCAGCGGCGAGGCCCTGTGGCAGTGCCTGGAGTGCCATCCCTTCCTGATCAAACCCAATCTGGTGGAGCTGGGAGCCCTTTTCGGCGTGGAGGATCTGGAGTACACCGAGGGCGTGGAGCTGGCCCACCAGCTGCAATTGGAGGGCGCCCGGAACGTACTGGTTTCCATGGGCGGCAGCGGGGCTTTCCTGCTGACCGAGAGCCGGGAGCTGTATTTTGCCAACGCCTGCGCGGGCAGGGCCGTCAATACGGTGGGCGCGGGGGATTCCCTGGTGGCCGGGTTCCTCACCGGCCTGAGACAGACCGGCGACTTCGGCAAAGCCCTGCAAATGGGCGTGGCCGCCGGCAGCGCCACCGCTTTCAGCGAATGGCTGGGCACAAAGGAGCTCACCCTGGAGCTGATGGATCAGGTACGCATGGAAAAGTCCGTCCTGTAATTTGATAGAAAACAGCCGTCCCACGCTTCGTTCGCGCGGGACGGCTGTCTTGTTTATTTGTTTTCCCTGCTCTGTCTTACCACGCTGAAGGCTGTAGCGGCAATGGCCAGCATCATGACTGCGCCGTCGATCCTTACCGCCCAGTCCGGCAGCGGTACGGCCAGCCGGTTTACCGCCATCACGGCCAGTGTCAGGACCAGCAGCAGAAAACTGACCGCCTGTACTCTTTTCATGGCTCCTCCTCCCGCTTCTCCCGGCATTTCCGGGACACGCCCCACAGCTCCAGGGCACAGGCCAGTCCCATCAGAAACAGCTTCAGCCCGTGGGGGATCCATCCCGCGTCGCCCAGCAGGATGGCGGCGGACAGCAGCAGAAGTCCCGCCCCGAGCAGCACATTCCAAGGTATCTTTTTCATGTTCTTCCCTCCTACCGGTTCTGCCGCTCCAGCTCCTTGATCTTCCAGGAGCAGTGCCAGACGGCCCGCAGCATCACCGCTAACATCACGATATAGACTCCCACAAGCGCCCTGGCGCCCATATCTTCCGGGAGCTGGAACAACAGGCTCCACGCGCTGCCGGAGCACAGGCCTATCACGATCAGCGCCCACACGAACATCGTCCGTATCCGCCGGTACAACGCGATCTTGGATTCCATGTCGGTGTAGACCTCAAAGGGGCCGTCCTCGGCCCGCTTCCGGAGATACACCCATCTCCCCCACCGCTGGAGGATCTCCACACCGATCTCATTCATGAAGACCACATAGTCCTCGTAGTTGTCGGCCCATAGGCCCTTCCCCGGCAGGAGGTCGATCTGGTAGATATACTCCCCCGGCTGGCAGGGGACGAAGGTTACCAGCCCTACGAAAAAGCTGACCATGGCCCAGCCCTGCTGGGCGTAGTCGTTGAGCCATTCCTGCTCGTCGTCCTTGTCAAAAGTTAATTTCCAACGGATCATGATTTCCCGCCCTCCATTTTTTCGCCGTTCAGCACCAGCTCCCGCAGCCGCCGCAGCTCGGCGGCAAAGACCTCCCGGCCTCCATCGGTGATGACATACTCCTTCTTCTTCCGGGAGCCCAGCTCCGCGCTGTAGAGCACGATCCAGCCCTTCTCCAGCAGGGAGTTAATAGCGCCGTACAGGGTCCCCGGCCCAAGGTTCACCCGTCCGCCGGTCATTTCCGCCACCTCCTGGATGATGCCGTAGCCGTGGATAGGCTCCCGGGCCGCCAGGAGGATGTAAAACAGGGCCTCGGTGAGAGGCTGATTCTTATTCTCCACGGCGCTTCCACTTCCGTATCTTTTTGGTTGGCTTCTCCGGCAGCAGCGCCAGGACGAAGCACAGAATGCCCAATCCAAGCAAAGCCCCCTGGAGGATATCCGGCAGGAAGCCGGAAAACAGGTAAATCAGTCCGAACAAACCGCCAAACAGGGCAAATTTCCGCTGTCTCTCTTTCATGATGCGCACCTCCATCCATAGTATAGCCGATATATCGTTCCTCGATGTATTTATAATATATCATCTCCCGATAGGTTTGTCAAGGGGGAACAGCAAAAATCAGGGAGATCAATTTTACCCCACATACACCGTATTTTGTAGGGCGGGACGACCCCGGCCCGCCGTCTAAAGGACTGATTCAATGGGCTGGGAGAGCAGCGCACCGAGGTCGTCGCGTCCTACACATCTAAGATTGATTTCCCTGAGTAAAAATCCCGGGGCGGATCGCTCCGCCCCGGGATTCATATTACTGCTCTCCACTTGTGATATAGGCATTGAGCAGTTTTTTCAATTCTTCTGCTGTATAGGTTTTATCAGGGTCTTCCTCAATAATGCGCATCAGGTCATAGATTGTGGCTTTCTGGACAATGAGGCTCCATTCATCAGGCGGCATAGTGTCGGCCTCCTTTCACTGGACGCCTACATTCTACCATACCTGAAGCCATTTTACAATGGATTTTTACACCGTCAGCTCCAGATACTGCGCCGGGTCCAGATAAGTGCTTCCATTCCGCAGCTCGAAGTGGAGAGCGGGGCCGGTAGCCATGCCGGAAGTACCTACCTCTGCAATCTTCTGCCCCATGGTCACACTGTCTCCCGCAGACACGGCGATACTGCCGCAGTGGGCGTAGAGGGTGGAATAACCATTTTCGTGACTGATCACCACGTAGTTGCCCTTGGATACGTCAAAGCCGGTCTCGCTGACCGTACCATCGGCAAAGGCGGCTACATCTGTGCCCTTCTCCGCTTTCAGATCGACGCCGTAGTGGAACTGGAGCGTACCCTGGCTGAAACCGGCGGTCAGCGTACCCTTTACAGGGGTGCAGTAGTCAAACCCCAACTCCTGCTTTCCCTGGTCAATGGGCTTGANGGGAGCGGAATCGGTGGTCAGACCGGCGAGCNTGCCGTCCGCGTCATACACTGTGGTCACCGTCAGNCCCTCCTGGGCATAGGGNTCCTGATAGCTGAACNCNCCGCCATCGGGCTTCAGGTCCGCNAANGAGCGGACCGGCAGGCCGCAGTAGGTCAGGCTGCCCATACCGCCCTCCCGGGGCTGGTAGACCAGGCCGTAGGCCTCGTACTGGGCAAAAATCTCCTCAAAGGTTTTTCCCCGCCCGGTGCTGCCGCCCTCGGCATGGACCGTCTGGGTGGCCTCAACAGGTCCNGCGCTGTTCTGGNAGGAATCGCCGCTGCCGTCCGTGGTCNCCTGNGGATAGCCNGAGCCGGAGAATGCGGCGGCGTCAATCAACCCCTGGTCAAATCCCTGGTCCCCCTTCGCAGCCACGCCAATCAGGTCGCCCATAGTGTCATAGGACCCGTCCGGGTTGTGGATCACAGCCCGCAGGGTGTGGACATCCACAGTTCCCTGGTCATTGGTGTAGACGTACTGGACAGANTAGCCGTCAGGCCCCACNGGCGCNCCNTCCACAAAATAGCGGATCAGCTNTCCGTTGTAGGTCATCAGNTTCTCATTGCCGCCGATGCCNAANGCNTTNAGNTCNTCCANCAANNCNGCNTTNTCCANNNCCTTNGGCNNGACAGNNACCATCTCTGTTTCATCGAAAACAGACGTGATCACCATGTCCNGCGGNGCGTNNGACCCCAGNNCAACNTCCTCCANCGTATTGCCGTTCTTGTCAATGATNGTCTTGGAGTACANCGCNCCNTTNTTGATNTTCTCCAGAATNTCCTCNTACATNGCNATGGTCTCGTCCACCATCTTCTGATCCCAGGTNAACCAGCCTNTGGAACCGGTNTAGCCCCGCTCGCCGATGATNCTTTGCAGNACCTCCTTCTCCTCCTCCAGCCAGAGNTTGTAGTCCTCGTAGGTCCACCACTCCACCTGCCAGTCGTCGCCCCAGCTNCCATACTCGGCGTGGTAGCGNTCCTCGCTCATCCAGGTCNCACCGTTGTCCACNGAGAAAAGTTTCTCACCGNTTTCTCCGTTGGACATGATNACCACGCCATCGTCCTCCACGATNCCCAGGTGGTCATAGACATAGCCGGTTTGCGGAGGATTCTGGTCCNCGGCNTGATTGGNATTCTTCCCCTCCGGCGCNGCGGAGGCAAANACGGTNGTGGTNATCGCCATCACCACCAGCACCGCCACAAGGGCAGTNATNGAAATATGCTTGCNNTTCATGATTGCCTTGATCCTTTCTTCCAGCGCATGACNACTGAAATGGCTGCCGGTNGGNCTCCAACCGCCCCGCCGCTCCTCCATNCCCAGCAGTGCCANGGCNTAGCTCTCCCGGTCCGCGCCGGAGCGCANCACCGCCTCGTCACAGGCCANCTCNATATCCCGNTTGGACAGGATATACATGGCCCANACAANNGGGTTGAACCAGTGNAGNCACAGCGCGGCNGCNAGCAGCCCCTTCCGCAGTGCNTCAAAACGCCGGATGTGTTCGTGTTCGTGGGACAGAACGCAGGACAGGGTGTCCCCGTCCCGCCAGTCCATCCCGNNGGGCAGCAGGATCACGGGATACAAAATNCCATAGGTCAGGGGCGCNGCGATCCGGTCGCTGGTCCGGGCNTGCACCGGGCGGCNNAGGGGATGCTCCGCCAGCCAGTTCANGACAAANGNGTCCCGCACCGGCAGCGAGGCNGCNTAGANCTTNCGGCTTCTCAGGTGGTTCCACAGGAACCACNCNGCCAGAAGCACCGCTCCCAGCANCCACAGCNNNGTCANGNCCGNNCNCCAGTCCAGCGCNNCCGGAGNAGCNNCNNCNGNAACCNCCTGNACAGCGTCCTCCGCAACAAATGTCACATATGCCTCCCGGACGATCCCGGTCCCCTCCANCAGGGCAGAAGCCATAGACGGGCCGGAAGNNTCAACGGTCCGCGCCACCATCTGCGTCTGCGGGACCCCAGCGGGCAGCAGCCGNAGAATGCTCACCGGCGAGGCGATNTCCAGCGGCACCAGCAGGCGGATCAGCACGAGATCCCACANCAGGCAGAACACCCGCCGGGGCGTCCGNTCCTGAAANCGCAGNCGCAGNATCANNACCGCCAGNATCATCACGGCGGCGGAAAGNCCNGNCCTCGCNACCNNTTCCAGCATTGCCAATCTCATTTCAGCTCCTCCACCANTTTCCGCAGGCGNGCGATCTCCTCCCCGGACAGGGTCTTTCCATCCAGCAGGGACGCCACCAGCCNGTCNGGNGACCCGCCGTACATCCGGTCNATGAGCCCCCGGGTCTCGCTNCGNTGNGCCTCCTGCCGNGACANCAGCGCCCGGCAGCGGAAGCCGGGCTCCNTCCGCTCCACNAGCCCCTTCTCCACGCACTTTTTCAGCACCGTGTAGGTGGTGGTCTTGCTCCAGCCCACCTGCCGGGCTGCCTGGGCGGCCACGTCTTTAGCGGACACTTCCCCGCTGTCCCAGAGGATCTCCAGGACCTTCAGCTCACTATCGAAAATTTTGTATTCCATGTCTGTCGCTCCTTCGCAGTTATTCTATCGCGATAGAATAACTGTATTCTACTCTAATAGAATCGTTTTGTCAAGAGAGTATTTTCCAATTTACAATATCTTAAAAATTAAACGGGAGCTGTTACGAACAACTCCCGTTTATGCGTATANAAATGCGAATCAAGGNTCGACNGANACTCCCGGGCGCTGTTTGCCGCGNAGGCGGCAAATGCGCTTAAAGGCCGCGCACGACGCATCTTGACNAAAAATTTNNGGGCGCGGCCTTTGGGGAACGGGGGTATTTCGCGCCNTGCGNGGCGCGACCAGAGNCNCTGNCTCTGGNCTCTGCCACCTTTGAAAAGGTGGACGAAACTTTTTATATNTAACNCTGATTNNNANGATAAGTCAGCTTACNGCCTTTTCCGNCTTNTTCCGNTCTTTNCGNCGGGTNTTCTCCTGCATCTTGCGCANCGTCTTACGGTAGCGCTCGGCGACGGGTCCGGCCTCCTTATAAATCGCGGCCTTNCCCGCCCACTGCCTGTCATCCTTCTCCACCGTGACGGCCATGTACAGCCGCCGGTGCTCCGGGCACTTACACCGCACCACCTGCTCGGTGGGCGTCGTTCTGACCCAGCGGCCCACCAGCAGCGATTGGGCACACAACGGACATACGGGATGCTCGATTTCTCTCCGGTTCTTACAGGCCCAGCGGGTGTCGTAGCTGCCCAGCTCCATCTCCCACAGGGGCGGCACACCCTTATGCTTGGGGGGACGGTGGAACATGGTCAGGCCCTCGAAACGGTCCAGCATCGTCTGGTAAACCATGATGGTATAATAGGTGTCGTTCCATGCGGAGTGGAAATCCAGGTCCGCCTCGATCCCCAGATCCATCACCGCCTTCTCCAGGGAGGGCTGACAGCCCAGATTGCCCTCAATGAGCTTCTGGTACATATATTGCAGATCAAAATACTCGCACTTCCAGTCTGCGTCAAAGGACAGGTGGTGGAAGGCGAAGTTGTCCAGCAGTACCTCTACGTCGTTATTTCCCCACTCCACGAATACCGGGGCTGGTCCGCACCAGTGCAGGAACGCGGGGCCCAGGTCCAGGAAGCCGGGGGCGTCGGCCAGCAGGGCACGCAGCTCCTCCCGCTCGTAGGGCAGCAAGCGGTAGGTCCGGCTCTCGATCTTGCGGCTGGCTTTGGGATGGATATAGCTATGGAAGGAATCCAGCATAGCGCCGGTGGCCTGCTCCACCTTCATGGCGGCCACCTCGATCAGCTCATGGAAGGGGACTCTCTCCCCGGATTTGTTGCGGTAAAAGGTGGTATTCCACTCCAGATCCAGAAAAATCAGTACTGCCATCGCTTCATCGCTCCAGTCTTAGGCGGATAGCCAACCCGCCCCACAGTAAAAAGTAATATATAAAAAGTTTCGTCCACCTTTTCAAAGGTGGCAGAGTCCAGGGACAGAGTCCCTGGTCGCGCCCCGCAGGGCGCGAAATCCCCCAAAAGCCGCGCCCAAAAAAGATCCTCTCCATAGCAGAATCCCAAACCGCGCGGCTTTAGCGCGCCTTTGCCGCTTACGCGGCAAACAGCGCCGGGAGTTTCCGTCGAACCTTGATTCACACTATTTATAAGAGGGCTCTCATATCTTCCGGTAATGCAGCCTCCAGCGTCAGATGCTCCCCGGTGACCGGATGGGTCATCGCCAGACGGGCGGCGTGGAGTGCGGGGCGCGGGATCAGTTCCCGATCCTCCGTCCCGTACAGCCAGTCCCCCGCCAGAGGACAGCCAAGAGCGGCCATGTGGACCCGCAGCTGGTGGGTGCGCCCGGTGCGGGGTGTCAACTCTACCAGGGAAAAGGGACCGGAGCATTCCAGGATGCGGTAGTCCGTCACCGCTTCTTTTCCCTCGGGGTCGACCCGGCGCTTGACGGCGGAGGACGGGTCCCGGCCAATGGGCAGCTCCACCCTTCCCTCTGGCTTCTGTGGTGCGCCTGCACAGACGGCCAGGTAGGTCCGCTGAAAATCGCCTGTATGGAGCTGCCGCCGGAGGAGGTCGTGGACGTAGGCAGTCTTCGCCGCCGCCAGCAGGCCGGTGGTCCCCCGGTCCAGACGGTTCACCAGATGGAGGGCACTCCCCTCCCCCAAATGATGCAGCAGTCCCGCCGCCAGAGTGGGTTCATCCGGAACCAGGGACGATGGGATGGAAGCCAGCGGCGCGGGCTTGTTCAACACCAACAGGTGCTCGTCTTCAAATAAAATATCCAGCTCCATGGGCACGGGCCGGAGGTCCGTGGGACGCTCCGCCGCGGTCAGGTCTACCCGTAAGTGGTCTCCCTCTTGGAGTACCGCAGTGGTAAAGACGCGCTGGCCGTTGACCGTCAGGCCGGTTTCAGTCCGCTTCAGGCGGCCCATGAGGGAGGTGGAAATGCCCAGCTCCCCTTTCAGGAGACTCTTGACGGTCCGCCCGGCCTGGGACCGGGTCACGATAAGCTCCAGCGCCGCCATAAACTCCTCCTGACCGCATAGTTAAAAGTAGTATACCGTATTCTTCCCGGATTTTCAATAGGGTCTCTGTCGAAAAATAGGGAAACCTGTCGGTTTGTCAATGATAAGTTACAAAGAGGAATAGAAGGATAGCGAAAGGGGTTAGCCTGTGATATGGTTAAGTTGCTCAGAAGTTGATTCACAAAGGGATAAGCCCGTGGTAGAATAGGAAGAATGGAAGAAAAAGTGGGGAGTCGTACCCAAGCGACTTGACAGATGAGCAGTGGGAAAAGATCGCCCACTATATACAGGGATGCGCAACTGCACATGGAGCAAGCGAGAATTGGCGGAGGGAAAAAACGAAAGGCAGAAAACGGCACATCGTAGTGGATGTACTGGGCTGTTTGCTGTCTGTCGTGGTCCATGCCGCTAATTTTCATGACACAAAAGGTGGGATATCTACCGCAAGAAAGGCGTATGAGCGATATCCATCTATCCAAAAGTTCTGCGCAGACGCTGGATATCGGGACACTTTCGTTTCTGATACAAAGGAACAGCTTGGCCTTGACGTTGATATTTCAGAGAAAATCAAGCCCCACCAATGGGGGAAGCTTCCTTGGCGCTGGGTGGTTGAACGCACCCTTTCCTGGTTCAATCATTCCTGACGGCTCAGTGAAGATTATGAGATTTCCGTCTCCTCAGCTGAGGCAATGGTCAAAATTTCTCATCTCCACTCTTTGCTCAAGCGCTTATGAATACAACTTCTTATAATCTATAATAGCAAGGAAGTGCATGATGAAAAGATATTGCAGATGGGGAAAATTGTTGGGGATCATGCTGGGACTGGTTCTGCCGCTTTTTGCCGGATGTGGGATTCTTCCGGATTTGACACAGGGAAAAGAAGAACCAGCTAGTCCTGCCAGACTGGAAATATCGCTTGACGCTGTTATACCGGAGGGGGTGACTATTGTCTGGGACCCGGCGTTGGTGGCGGTGGACAGTACGGAGGTCAGCGTGGACGGTGGAGCGGAGGAAGAAGGACGCAAAGTGGTCGTGACGGTAGAGTTGAGGCCGGCGGGGCGGTAATACCCTCTGGCAACCCACCAGGCACGAAACCCCAGAGCTGTCAAATCGAAACATCTACCGTGCCGCCGCGCAGCGGCGGCAGAAGAAAGCAGCATAAAAAAACTCCAGGTCCTCAGACCTGGAGTTTTTTTATCGTTACGATCTTACACCAACCGGGCGGTGCTGACCTTGACGCCGGGGCCCATGGTGGAGGCTGTCACGCAGCTCTTCACATACTGGCCCTTGGCGGCGGCGGGCTTCGCCTTGATGATGGCGCCCATCAGGGTGTTGAAGTTGTCGTTCAGCTTCTCGGGGCCGAAGGACACCTTACCGATGGGGCAGTGGATGATGTTGGTCTTGTCCAGGCGGTACTCGATCTTACCGGCCTTGACTTCCTGCACGGCCTTGGCCACGTCGGGAGTGACGGTGCCGGCCTTGGGAGAGGGCATCAGGCCCTTGGGGCCCAGCAGCTTACCGAGACGGCCCACAACGCCCATCATGTCGGGGCTGGCCACGACCACGTCGAAGTCGAACCAGTTTTCCTTCTGGATCTTCTCCACCATGTCCATCTCGCCCACGTAGTCAGCGCCGGCCTCACGGGCGGCGTCAGCCTTGTCGCCCTTGGCGAACACCAGGACGCGGACGGTACGGCCAGTGCCGTGGGGCAGGACCACCGCGCCGCGGACCTGCTGGTCAGCGTGACGGGAGTCAACGCCCAGCTTCACGTGGAGCTCGACGGTCTCGTCGAACTTGGCGGAAGCGGTCTTGCAAATGAGCTCAAAAGCGTCCTTAGCCTCGTACTGGGTGCCCCGGTCGATCTGCTTGGCGCTGTTCTGATATTTCTTACCTCTAAACATTACTCAAGCCCTCCTTTATTCGCCCACGACGACGCCCATGCTGCGGGCCGTGCCGGCGATCATGCTCATGGCGGATTCCAGGCTGGCGGCGTTCAGGTCGGGCATCTTGGTCTCAGCGATCTTCTGCACGTCGGCCTTGCTGATGGTGGCTACCTTGGTCTTGTTGGGCACGCCGGAGCCGGACTCGATGTTGCAGGCCTTCTTGATGAGGACCGCGGCGGGAGGAGTCTTGGTGATGAAGGAGAAGGAGCGGTCAGAGTACACGGTGATGATGACGGGGATGATCATGCCCATGTCGCCCTTGGTGCGCTCGTTGAACTCCTTGGTGAAAGCGGCGATGTTCACGCCGTGCTGGCCCAGAGCGGGGCCAACAGGGGGAGCGGGCGTTGCCTTGCCCGCGGGAATCTGAAGTTTGACGTATCCTACGACTTTCTGTGCCATGTGAAGGCACCTCCTTGATAAAATGTGGTGGTGACGGGACTACAGCGGCAGCCCCTCCCACGATACCGCGCTGCGGCGAAAAATGCTTGTTTTAGAGCGGTCAGGCTTCGTTTTCCACCTCGACCTGCTCCAGCTCCATCTCGACGGGGGTTTCCCGGCCGAACATGGAGACCACGACGGTGACCTTGTTCTTCTCCGCGTCGATCTCCTCCACCACGCCGGTGAAGGACTCCAGCGGACCGTCGTTGATGCGGACCCTGTCGCCCACCTTGTAGAGCACCTCGATCTCGTGCTTTTCCATGCCCCACTCCCGGACCTCTTCGTCACTGAGGGGGATGGGCTTGTTGCTGGCCTCGCCGACAAAGCCGGTGACGCCGCGCACATTGCGCACCAGATGCCAGGTATCGTCCGTCATCACCATCTTGATGAGCACGTAACCGGGGAAGATCTTCCGCTCCACCTCTTTGGCCACACCGTTCTCGTTGATCTCGGTGACGGTCTCCAGGGGGATCTGGATATCCACGATCATGCTCTCCAGGTGGCGGTTGGCGACGAACTTCTCAATGGTGGTCTTTACGGCGTTCTCATAGCCGGAATAGGTGTGGACAACATACCACTTTGCGTTATCGGACATGTTCTCCTGCCCCTCTTACGCGGCGAACAGGCTCAGCAGGGTCTTGATAAACAGGGCGGCAACGCCGTCAAAGATCCAGATGCAGGCGCCGAAAATCACACTGTACAGGATAACTGTACCGGTGTTCTTCGCGACCTTCTGGGGGGTAGGCCATACGACCTTTTTCAGTTCGCTTCTCATTTCGCGGAACCAGCGGCCCCGGTCCTTCTTGACTTTCTTTTCTTCAGCCATGATGAATGTTCCTTTCCTTACTTGCGTTACTTGGTCTCAGAGTGGACCGTGTGCTTCCGGCAGAAGGGGCAGTACTTTTTCATCTCCAGACGATCAGGGTCGTTCTTCTTGTTCTTGACCGTGTTGTAGTTCCTCTGCTTGCACTCGTTGCAGCGCAGGGTGATCTTTACGCGCATTCCTAACGGCACCTCCTTATAGATGTATGCAGGCTCGATGGCCTGTAGTGAGATTTCGCAGCGGCCACATCGAGTGGCCGTGCAAAATTCAATTCTGCATGACCGCTCGATGCGGTCATTGCAGAATCTTGATTGCCTCCCTGTTGGGACAGGGCGTTCTCCCCGCGCGGAAGCGAAAAACGCGCAAAAAGAAAACCCCATTTCCACAGGTAATGCTTACTATACCACCAATTTTGCCCCAGGTCAACAGAAATTTTACAATTCTCCTACTTTTTTTTCTGGGACAAGTATTGTATAATAGTGGAATGTCTGTGGTCCCTTCGGGACCCGCATTGGCAAAGGAGGCAAACTGTGCGCATTATGGCGATCGACTACGGGGACGCCCACACGGGTGTGGCGGTCTCCGATCTTACCGGCATGTTAGCCGGGTATACCGAAGTAATTAACTCCCGGCGGGAGGAGGCTGTGCTCCATCGTCTGGGGGAACTGATTGAGGAATACGGGGTGGAGGAATTGGTCCTGGGGTATCCCAAGAACATGGACGGCACTTTGGGCCCCCGGGCCGAGAAGGCGGAGGCGCTTTCCCAAACCCTTGAAAAAACTTTCCCGCTTCCCGTCCGATTATGGGACGAGCGCCGCACCACCATCGAGGCACATGGGATTTTATTTTCTGCCGGAAAAAATGGAAAGAAGCGGAAAAAGACGGTGGATGCCGTAGCGGCGGCACTGATCCTTGAAGGATATCTTACTTTTCGCGCACGCGAAAAGTAACAAAAGCGTGCTTAGGAAACTACGTTTCCTAAGGGCCTTCCTGAACTACGGGGGAGTTTATTTACGCTACGACGTAACGGGTTTGGTTCTACCGAAATGCTTACCCAAATACTTGGTGCTTATGTCTACCCGTTCGCTCTAACGAAGATACAGCAAAATCCGCTTCTATTCTCACTACCTGACCACCGCCAGGAGACGATTTCATGAACCATCCATTTCGCGCATCATCCCTGTAGGGGCGCACAGTGTGCGCCCGCATCTCAAGGGCTGCTGTGCGTGTCGATAGAACGGGCGCACAATGTGCGCCCCTACAGGGATTTCCGTTAGACGACAAATCATCAACCAGCACCCCGGGGAGCTCCCCTCGTGTAATACGGTAGGGATTGATTCAACATCCTAAGATAGACGCACCGCAGAAGAAACCACACTTGCAGTCCGGTAGACCGGACGGACTACAGGATGAGCGCAAAAACAAATAGCCCCCGTAATAAATAAGGGATTCTTAAACCGTAGGTTTAAGCACGTTTTTGCCTACTTTTGTCGTGTGACAAAAGTAGGCGCGGGGTCCGGGGCCGCGCAGGTCCCGGGCTGACGGAAGAAACAACTCCCCTTTGCCGCCGGAAGGTGGCAAAAAGGACAAGAAAGGACAAGCAATGAAGCAGTACATCAAAAGAAATGCAATCCTACTGATCATCCTGGCGCTGACCGTCTTGGTCAGCATCATTGTAATCGCCAACCGCTGGCGGGTGGAATCCGCCAACAAAACCTACGACGTGGTATTGGACTACAACGAATTGGAGTGGATGGCCGAGCAGAGCGGCCACGACGTCTCCTGGTGGCTGAAAGAGTTCAGATCCATGGGCGTTACGAAGGTCGGTTTGACCGAGGAAAACCTCACCACCTTAATGGAGGACTCCCCCCTGAACGTCACCGCCACTGTGATGGAAAAAGTCATGCAGGACGCCGGGTGGCGGGACAACTACCCCGAGGAGTTCGTCCGGGAAATCGAGAGTCGGGGCTTTGACCGCTTTGACGTGATCGTGGAGATCGCCAATACAAACGACTTCAACACAAGCCGTTTCCTGGTGCAGGCCGTGGAAGAACGCTTCCCTGCGGACTCCTATTTCTGCATGGAGCCCTCCGCCGATGAGGCGTATATCTTCCTGGACGGCGTTGTCGCCGACGCGCTGTACGGTAGCATCGGCAAGTACAACGACACCAAATACAAGGGTTTTGTGGAGCGCACAGAAATGCTCTCCTCCAAGCTGATGTATATCTCCCTGGGCCTCATGCCGGAGAAGGTGGAACTCATCCAGTCCGCCGGTATGGAGGTAATCCCTCGCACCATGAGCTACAGCCGGCACAACGACACCCAGTATGCCGAAGCCGTGATCCGGGGCTATGAACAGTATAACATCACGCCCGATTACATTATCGTCGGTGGCGAAGCCGTCATTGGCTTTGATGACGGCGTGGACTTTGCGCTGAACTACCTCCAGGACAATCAGATCACCATCGGGCTGATCGAAACCAACGTCCAGCGGGAAAATATCATGCAGACCGGCGTGGCTGCGGAGGCCATTGCCACCGATTACAACACCGTTCGCGTATTCTCCATGTGGGATTATCTCCAGTACCGTTACGGATACTATGGATACTCCGGCGCGGAGGAGATCGTGAACGCCCTCTACCGTGCCATTGTGGAGCGCAATATCCGCGTCCTCTATTTCAAGCCCATTAAGCAGACCGATGACTCCCACATCTATATCACCGATGTGGAGGTCTACCGGGATATGTTCAGCAGCCTGAACCAGCGTCTTGCCGCCCACGGCATCTCCATGGGCCGCGCCTCCGTTATGGAGAACTACCAGATCCCCTCCCTGGCCATGCTGGTGCTGGGACTGGGCGCGGGCATCGGCGGCGCACTGCTGCCGGACACCTTCCTGTCCATGAAGCGGAAGTGGACCCTGCTCCTGGCGGGACTGGCAGCGGTGTGCGTAGCGGGCGCATGGAAGGTTCTGCCCAACACCTTCCGACTGCTGGCCAGCTTCGCCAGCGCGGTGGTATTCGCCTGTCTGGCGGCGGCTTTCTTCCTGATGGCTGCTAAGCAGACCGGGCAAAAACTGGACCGGAACGCCGGCCTGATAAAAATCCTTCCCAGGGCTGTTGCCATCCTGGCCATCGCAGTCGTGATCTCCCTGTCCGGGGGCATGATGACTGCCGCCCCCCTCTCCTCCACCGACTTCATGCTGGAGCTGGGCATCTTCCGGGGGGTCAAGGTCGCGCAGTTGCTGCCGCTGGCGTTCTTCTGCCTGCTGTTTCTGTCCTACTACGGCCTTTTCGACAAGGACCGGAAGGGAAACAATCTGGACCCCAAGGACATCGTCACCGCCCTCAAATGGGACATTCCCGTCTGGGGGCTGCTGCTGCTGGCGGTGGTAGGTCTGGCGGGCTACTACTACCTGGCCCGCACGGGACATGAGACCAATGTCACCGTCTCCGACGTGGAGCTGATCTTCCGCAACGACCTGGAGGATCTGCTGCTGGCCCGGCCCAGGACCAAGGAGTTCCTGGTGGCCTTCCCCGGCATTATGCTGGCGGTATACTGCGCCGTGCGGCGGCTTCCCTTCTGGACGGCGCTGTTCGGCCTGGCGGGCACCATCGGCCTGACCAGCGTGTGCAACACCTTCATGCACATCCGCACCCCCCTGTACCTGGGCTTTGTCCGCACCGGCTACTCCCTGCTGCTGGGCATTTTGATCGGCGTGATCTTTATCCTGTGCTTTGAGGGCCTTCTCCGGCTGACCCGCGCGATCCTGAAAAAATACGCGAAGGCGGAACAAAAATAGAAATGTATAATATACTGATATCGGGATATTACGGCTTCAACAACATCGGCGATGAGTCCATCCTCCGCACGGTCATCGACAATCTGCGGGAGAAGCTGCCCAATGTGGAGATCACCGTATTATCCCAGTCCCCCGCCCAGACAGCGGAAAAGTACGGCGTAAAGGCCGCGCGGCGGATGAACCTGTGGGACATTTTCCGCTCCGTTCGGCGCTGTGACATGCTCCTCTCCGGCGGCGGCAGCCTGCTTCAGGACGCCACCTCCAGCCGCAGCATCCTCTACTACCTGTTCATCCTCCGTCTGGCCCAGCTGCTGCGGAAGCGGACCTTTATCTACAGCCAAGGCATCGGCCCCATCTCCTCCAAGTGGAACCGGTGGTACACCGCCTATGTCCTGCGCCGAACCGACAGCATTGTGGTCCGGGACGAAAAGAGCCGCGACCTACTGCTGGAGCTGGGGGTCCCGGACGGCATCATCCACGTCACTGCCGACCCGGTGATCCGCGTCCGGACGCCGGGTCCTGAGCTGGGTCTTCAGATCCTGGAGGAGGAAGGCTGTCCCCGGCGGCAGGACCACCTCACCGTAGGCTGGGCCGTCAAATCCCGGAAACCCAACAAGGCCTTTCTCCAGGAGGTGGAGAAGTGCATCCTGTGGCTGCGTGAGGAGTACGGCGCGGACTCAGTGCTGATCCCATTCTTCCATGACGAGGACGTGGGGATCTGCTCCGCGGCGGCGGAGCATCTGGACGGCCAGGCGGGCTGTCTGCGAAAGAAGCACCTGTCGGAGGAGACGCTGTCCATTATCGGCTGTATGGACGTGCTGGTGGGCGTCCGGCTCCACTCGCTGATCTACGCTGCCGTCATGGGGGTGCCCATGATCGGTGTGAGCTACGACCCCAAGGTGGAGTCCTTTCTCTCCTCCATCCGCCAGCCCACGCCTTTCACCGTAGAGGATTTCACCCTGGAAAAATTCCAGACCGCTTTCCGGGACACCATGGAGCACCGGGAGGACATCCGGGAGACCACCAGACAGTGTCTGGACAGCCTTATTTCAAAATTGGATCAGAATGAGGAGCTCATCAGAGCGATTATGGAGCAATCGAAGTGAAAGAGAACAAAACCATTCATGTCATCGGCGCCGTGACCCTGGTCACGCTGTTCGCCAAGCTGCTGGGCATCGTCCGGGAATCCCTGCAAGCCCGGGCCTTCGGCACCCAGATCGCAGCGGACCTCTACACCACCGCCAACAACAACACCATTTATTTTTTCACCACGGCGGCCTACGCCCTGTGTATCGCCGCCGTGCCCATCCTTACTCCCCGGCTCCGCCGGAACAAAGAGGAGGGCTATACCGCCGCCAGCAATCTGATCACCATCTCCGTGCTGCTCAGCGCCATTGCAGCGGCGGTGTGGATCGCTCTCACCTTCGTCCCCGCCGTGGCAAACTCCCTGTGGGAGGGCAGCGCCCAGGAGTCCGCCCAACTGGCCGGATATATGCGCGTGATGATCCTCACCCTGCCGGTGATCGTGCTGACCTACCTGCTGGTGGCCCTGTTCCAGTCGCTGGAGCACTTCGCCCTCCAGGGCAGCATGTCCATCCCCTACAACCTGGCGCTGATTGCTTTCCTTGCCGTCCTCGCCGGGGGGCTGGGCGTGGGGGGGTATGTGATGGCGGTGGCCGTGGCGTGGCTTTTGCAGCTGGGCATGACCGTGCCATACGCCCTCAAGGAGCATTACCGCTACCGCCCCGTGCTCAACTTCCGGGCGGACTATGTGAAGACCTTTGTAAAAACCGCCGCAGTGACGGTGCTGACCACGTCCATCTTCCTGTTCTGCTATTTGCAGGACTCGTCCATGACCGCCCAACTCACCGGCAGCCCGGTCAGCGCCTTCTACTACGCGGATAAGCTCTTTACCCCCCTGACCACCACGCTGATCTACTCCATCAGCACGGTGCTCTTTCCCCAGTTCAGCGAAAAGTTCACCCAGCAGTCCCGCCCGGCCTATCTCCGCTATATCTGGGGCGTGCTGCGGGGCACGCTGCTGCTGATGCTGCCCATGTCCGTGGTGCTGGCGGCCTTCGGCACGCCTATTGTGAAGGTGCTGTTCGAGGGCGGCAGCTTTGACGCTGCCTCCACCGCCGCCACAGGGAGCGTCTTCACCATCTACGCCCTGTCCATGGCCGGGTTCTGTGCCTTGGATCTCCTGAGCAAGGCGTACTATACCATGGAAAAAACCCTCACTCCCCTGCTGGTCAACGGCGGCATCCTGCTGTGCAACTGGGGGCTCAACCGCCTCCTGGGTCCCCGCTGGGGCGGAGCGGGACTGGCCGGAGCAACGGCGATCTCCATCTCCCTGGGCGGCGTCGTGATGGCCGTACTCCTGCTGCGCGGGACAGGCGGTATCCGGGTAACCCCCCTTCTTAAAAGCGCCGCCGCCACGTTGGTCACCGGCGGGGCACTGTGGTTCCTCACAGGGCTGATCCTCAACGGCGGAGAGGGCAAGCTGATGCTGGTGGTCAAGTGCGTGGGGATGGGCGTAGTCGCGGTAGTGATTTACGCCGCCCTGCTGCTGCTCACCCGGCAGGAGGACCTCCATGAGCTGCTGGCAAAATATAAAAAATAAGTAAAAGAAGGAGCGGTTCAATGACCGCTCCTTTTCTTATTATTCATATTCCCCCAAAATACTGCCCGCCTGGATGATGTGCGGCTCCGCCTTCTTCAGGAACCCCTTCTTGGTGGTACGCGGGCTCAGCTTGAGCCGGCAATCCAGCACATATACCGTATACCGGTACACATGGGTCGTCCTCCTCGGCGGCTTGGGCCCCGCGTACCGGTGGCGGCCATAGGCAAGGCCCTGCCGGGCGTTGCCCCACCCGGGCACGATCTTCCCGGCGGGTATCCCGCCCTTGATCCGGTTGCTGGCCGGGATGTTCCAGACGATCCAGTGGGTAAACTCCCGGATAGGGTGGGACAGATCCTCCAGGGTGATGGCAATGGTGATGGCCTTCGGCGACAGGTTCCAGATCATGAACTCCGGCGACTTGTCCTGTCCCCGCCCCGTATTTTCAATGGGAATGATCCCGTTGTCCTCCAGTCCGACACAGGTAAAATCCAAAGCGTAATCTTCCATAATTCCTCCGCAAACTATATCGAGAGCGGCACTACCGTCCCGCCTCTTTGATCCGCCGCAGATCGGCGATAGTATACAGCGTCAGGCTCAGCAGGATGCAGGCGATCCCCACCGCCGTCAGCACCCATGAGCCCGCCGCCGGGATGCTGTACCAGACGATGTGGGTGAAAATGATGGCATACAGCACACAGGTAGCCAGCTTACCATGCCAGGCGGCGCTGTATACCTCCCCCGTCCGCCGGATGACGGTCAATCCCATTACCGCCATCACCGTCTCCTTCACCACCAGCACGCCCAGCAGCCACCAGACCGCCGGGAACCGGGTCAGCAGGCACCCCAGCGCCGCCGTCTGGGTCAGCTTATCCGCAATGGGGTCCAATACCTTGCCCAGGTCGCTGACCATGTGGAACCGTCGGGCAATGAAGCCGTCCGTCACATCCGTCACCCCGGACAACACCAAAACTCCGGCGGCAAGAGGATAGTCCTGCTTCCCGCAGTAGAGCCATACGATCACCGGGATCAGCAGGATCCGGAAGGTACTGAGCAGGTTGGGAATGGTAATGATCTTTTTGCTGGTATCTCTGGGGCCGTCCGCCATGGGTAGTTATCCTCCGTTTGCCAATTGTGCCTTTCCATACTATACCGAAATTGAAGGGAAGCGTCAAGGGCAAGGAAAAATTTTTAAGGAAATCGCAATAATAGGCCGCAGCGCCATCTCAAGGAATCGTATGCAATCAGGGGCCGCCGGAGTCTTTCCCGGCGGCCCTCGATCGATTATTATGAGGCGCTTTTTATTTTGCAGTCTCCTTATTGGTCATCATCCTCAGTACAAGCAGCGTGCCGATGGTCAGCAGAGCGCCCAGCACCAGGCAGATCACCGCGCTCTGGATGAATCCGGCAAAGAGGAAGCACACGAAGCTCACCGCCGCCACAGTAATGGCGTAGGGCAGCTGTGTGGCTACATGGGTCACGTGATCGCACTGGGCGCCAGCGGAAGCCATGATGGTGGTGTCGCTGATGGGGGAGCAGTGGTCGCCGCAGACCGCACCGGCGAGGCAGGCGGAGATGCCGATGGTCAGCAGGGTGCTGCCCGGCTCAAAGACGGATACCACAATGGGGATCAGGATACCGAAGGTGCCCCAGCTGGTGCCGGAGGCGAAAGCCAGCAGGCAGGCCACGACGAAGATCACCGCGGGCAGCAGGCTGTAGAGGCCCTTGGAAGCGCCCTCCATGGCGGTACCCACGAATACGTCAGCGCCCAGCAGGTTGGTCATGTTCTTCAGACTGACGGCCAGGGTCAGGATGGTGATGGGGGGCACCATGGCAATGAAGCCCTTAGGTACGCAGGCCATGGCCTCCTTGAAGGTCAGCACCCGCCGGGCCACCACATAGATCACGATGAGCACCAGGGCCACAATACCGCCCCAGGGCAGGCCGATAAAGGCGTCCGTGTTACCGAAAGCGCCGATGAAGTCCCCGGCGCAGTCCGTACCGCCCCAGGCGTCCACGCCGAAGAAGCCGCCCACGTAGATCATGCCCACGGTGCAAAGAACAAACAGGATCACCACGGGGATAATCAGGTCCATGACCTTGCCCTTCTTGTTGCCCTCCTCGGTATCGCTGCCGGGGAGCGCACCCAGGTCGCCCTTCAGCTGGGCGTTCATCTCCTGGAGCTTCATGGGACCGTAGTCAAACTTCATCACAGCCAGACCGATGATGAACACAAAGGTCAGCAGGGAGTAGAAGTTATAGGGAATTGCCTGGATGAACAGCTGGATGCCGCTGACGCCGGTATTCAAGTCGTCCGCCACGCCGGACACGGCGGCTGCCCAGGAGGACACCGGCGCGATCATGCACACGGGCGCGGCGGTGGCGTCGATGAGGTAAGCCAGCTTCTGGCGGGAAATCTTGTGTCCGTCGGTGACGGGGCGCATGACGGAGCCCACGGTGAGGCAGTTGAAGTAGTCGTCAATGAAAATCAGAACGCCCAGCACGAAGGTAGCCAGCATAGCGCCCACCTTGGTCTTGATGTTCTTCTCCGCCCAGCGGCCGAAGGCGGCAGAGCCGCCGGAGGCGTTGACCAGGGCCACGATAATGCCCAGCAGCACCAGGAACAGGAAAATACCGGCGTTGCCCTCAATGGCGGAGACAAAGCCGTCGTTGATCATGGTGTCCAGGGTAGCCACGGGCGCGAAGTTGCACTGGAACAGTGCCCCCACCAGGATACCGATGAACAGAGATGAATATGCCTCCTTGGTGATCAGCGCCAGGACGATAGCCACAATGGGGGGCACCAGGGCCCAGAAGGTAGCGTACATGCTGGAGGCAGCAGCTCCGCCGTCGGAAGCGAATGCCGTAGCCGTCAGCGCCAGGCCGGAAAGCGCCGCCAGAACGGCGGTGAAGGCCCTGCGGGTTCTCGGGGTTCTCATGTGATAGTTCCTCCTAAAAGTGTAAGTTAAGAACCTCTCCCCCGTCACCGTGCGGCGATTTTAGACTCCCACCGCACCAAAGAGCGAAGTTAAAGTTCTTTTTGCTTACTTTTTCTTTCAAGAAAAAGTAAGCGTCCAGTCATGACCGCATCATGACTGAACGCTCGTATCAACCAGGTCCGTCATGACAGCTCTCCACGTTTCCGTGACAGTCCGCCGGATGTTCTCCGACGGCCCAGCCCACTCCCCGCCAGACAGCGGTAAGCAGCTTCGGCGGCATTCCCTTTCCCTCCCCCACGTTGTCTGACGTATCCGGGGGAACTACTGATGGCAGCCGCGCCTCTATCATAACCGATATATTCCAGACGTTATCCGTCCGATTTGAGCCTATTATATCGCTGTTTCGCCATTTGTCAAGGCAATTTCCTACACTTTAGCGAATTTGGTAAAAATTTGTTCATATTTTCCAACCTGGCTGGTCTCACAACCGGGATTCCGGCCAATTTGACCATTCTAAAGCAGGAATTTCCGGATGATCTCCGCGATGGCGTCGTGATTGTTGTCCCGCTCGGTGATATAATCTGCCGCGCCCTTGGCCTCCTGGATGCCGTTAGCCATAGCCACGCCCACGCCTGCGGCGCGGATCATGGGGATGTCGTTGTTCTCGTCCCCGGCGGCAATGGCGTTGCGGATGTCGATCCCCAGCTGGCGGCACAGACCCGTCACGGCGGCCCCTTTGTCGGTCCCGGCAGGCACCGCCTCCAGGAAGCACGAACTGGAGAAGAAGCATTCCACCCGCTCCCCCATCTCCTCGCGGAGCCAGCGCGCCATATCATCCAGCGGCGCACGGTCCTGGAAATCGATCATCAGCACCTTCACCGGCGGCGCGGACAGATCCTGCCGTACATCCCCGATCCGCCTCCATGTCATCTCACTGATGGCGCAGTAGCGCTCTGTGTTCCTCTCGTCGCAGCGGGGCTCGATCACCACGTCCCCCCGGTCATAGGTATGGATGTACAGCCCCCGGCGCTCCGCTTCATCGTAGATACGGTACACGTCCTCCGGCTCCAGAGTCCTGCGGAAGATCAGCTCCCCCTTCGTGCAGTCGTAGATATTCCCGCCGTTGTAGGAGATGACGAAGCATCCCTCCCCGGCCAGGCCCGCCCGCCGCGCCTGCTCCAGCGCGCTCTCCAGGGGCCTGCCGGAGGCGATCGCCACACGATGTCCCCACGCCAGGGCCTCCTCGATAGCCAGGCGGTTGCCCTCGGTGACCTTCTTCTCATCGTTGAGCAACGTCCCATCCAGATCCAGGAATAATATCTTCTTTTCCATAATTTGTTTTCTCCTCTTAATAGATGACCAACGTTCCGGCGTTCCCATCCACCTGGGCCGTGCGCCCGTGGTACTCCGCGTGGAGCTCGTCCCCCAGACCGCAGACGACGGGGATGCCCAACAGCTTGGCCAGAATGGCGGCATGGCTGTTCTGGGAGTCCCGCCGGGTGACGATAGCCAGCACCTGCTCCCGGTCCAGCTCGATGAACTCCGAGGGGTTCAGATCGTCGGCGGCCAAAATGAACGGCCCTCTTGTGATAGCGGTTCCCGCTCCGGCCCCCGCCAGATTGCGCAGCAGCCGCCAGGTCACGTCCAGCACATCCGCGCCCCGCTCCCGCATATAGTCGTCATCCACGGTCTCAAAGACAGCGGCGCACTGCCTGCCCACCTGGAGCACGGCATACTCCGCGCAGCAGCGCTCCTGATCCAGCAGCGCCTGGATGCGGCGGATATAGTCCTCGTCCTCCACCAGCATGGCATGGGTGGCAAACACCAGGGCGGCCTCGCCGCCGGCCTCCCGGCGGCAGCGCTCGGTGAGCACCCTCAGCTGCTCCTTGGCCTTCTCCTGGGCTTCGGCCAGCCGGGCTTTCTCATGGGCTGGGTCTGCGCCGGGCTTCTTGGCGGCGGCGGCTCCTACGCGGTGAAAGCAGTGCAGCCGCCCCTGCGCCTCTCCACCAGAAATGCCTCTGCCCTGTATCAGGATCACAGGTCCCACCTCCCTGCCCCTCGGGCTTTCAAAATGTTTACTCTGTATTTTAACAAAGTTTACAACAATTTTCAACTGTGATTTCTGTGCAGGATCGCCCGCAGGATATCCTGAATAGCGGCAAGTAAAAAAACTCCCGGAATATCCTGGAAATCTATTGCAAAGGCAGAAATTATGCCGTATACTGTGAGTCAGGAATATCCCTACAACGGTATGGCGGAAACCGTTTCCGCTGTCTGTTCGACCAAATAAGGAGGAGAATCCATGACACCAGAAGAAAAACGATCCCTGCAGCTGACGGCGGTCAGTGTGCGGGAGGGCATCCTGACCAGCACCCACGGCGCGAAGGCCGGCCACCCCGGCGGCAGCCTGTCCGCCGCTGATGTGTTCACCTATCTGTACTTCAAGGAGATGCGGATCGATCCCAAATCCCCCCGCTGGGAGGACCGGGACCGCTTCGTCCTGTCCAAGGGCCACACCGCCCCGGGTCTCTACTCCGCCCTGGCCCTGCGGGGCTACTTCCCCGTGGAGGAGCTGCCCAAGCTGCGGCATATTGACTCCTTCCTCCAGGGCCACCCCAATATGAACACCGTCCCCGGCGTGGACATGTCCACCGGCTCCCTGGGCCAGGGCCTCTCCGCCGCCGCCGGTATGGCCAAGGGCGCGAAGTACCTGAGCAAGGACGTCAATGTCTACTCCCTGCTGGGCGACGGTGAGCTGGCCGAGGGCCAGATCTGGGAGGCCACCATGTTTGCCGCCCACTATCACCTGGACAATTTGTGCATCATCGTTGACCTCAACGGCCTGCAGATCGACGGCCGCACCAAGGACGTCATGAACACCGAGCCCGTGGATGAGAAGTTCGCCTCCTTTGGCTGCGATGTGGTGAAGGTGGACGGCCACGACTTCGAGCAGCTGGAATCCGCCTTCGCGAAGTTCCACGCCAACCACGGCACCGGCAAGCCCACCGCCATTCTGATGAAGACCACCAAGGGCAAGGGCGTCTCCTACATGGAGGATAACGCCGGGTGGCACGGCAAGGCGCCCAACGATGAGGAATACACCAAGGGTATGGCCGAATTGGCTGAAGCCCGCAAGGCACTGGAGGTGTGATCATGGCAGATGTAAAAAAAGTCGCCACCCGCGACAGCTACGGCAACGCTCTGAAGGAGCTGGGCGCGACCGCCGAAAATCTGGTGGTCCTGGACGCTGACCTGGCGGGTGCCACCAAGACGGGGACCTTCCAGAAGGCTTATCCCGACCGCCACTTTGACTGCGGCATCGCCGAGGCCAACATGATCGACGTGGCCGCAGGCCTGAGCACCATGGGTCTGGTGCCCTTCGCCGCCACCTTCGCTATGTTCGCTGCTGGCCGCGCCTATGAGCAGGTCCGCAACACCATCGGCTATCCCCACTTAAATGTAAAAATCGGCGCTACCCACGGCGGCATCTCCGTGGGCGAGGACGGCGCGTCCCACCAGTGCTGTGAGGACTTCGCCCTCATGCGCACCATCCCCGGCATGACCGTCATGTGCCCCGCCGACGACGTGGAGGCCCGCCAGATGGTAAAGGCCGCCTATGAGATGGAGGGCCCCGTCTATATGCGCTTTGGCCGCGCGGCCACCCCCGTGTTCCACGGGGAGGATTTCAAGTTTGAGATCGGCAAGGGCGAGGTGCTCCAGGACGGCACCGATGTGGCGATCATCGCCACCGGCATCATGGTTCCCGAGGCCATCGAGGCCGGAAAGGCTCTGGCCGAGGCGGGCATCTCCGCCCGTGTCATCAATATGGCCACCATCAAGCCCCTGGACAACGAGCTGGTGCTGAAAGCCGCCCGCGAGTGCGGCAGGATCGTCACCGTGGAGGAGCACAGCGTTATCGGCGGTCTGGGCGAGGCGGTCTGCTCCCTGCTGGCAGAAAACAACCCCGTCCCCGTCAAGCGCATCGGTGTCAATGACGAGTTCGGCCACTCCGGCCCCGCCGCCGCACTGCTGGAGCAGTTCGGCCTGTGCGCCAGCAATATTGTAGCGCAGACCAGGGCACTGCTGGACAAATAGTACGACTCCCCGATAAAAAGTATAAATCCGGAAACCAAGAGCCGGTTTTGGCTGAGGGTGAGGGGAAACAATGGGATTTCTCATTTTTACCATCCTGCTGCTCCCGGCGATCCTGCTGTACGGACTGGTAGTGACGTCGTTGGGCTGGGCCGCATCCCACATGGCTCTGATTAATGCAGGCGTGGGTATTCTGCTGGTTTTGAATCTGCTGTTCCTGGGTTTGCTTCTCCGGGGCCGCTCCCGGAGGAAGAAGTCCGGACAGCGCAAAGGTATTCTCTCCCTTCTGTCCGTTCTCTGGGAGGGCTGCGTGGTGGTCCTCTGCGCCGCCTTTTGGGTCATCCAGCCTCTCCAGTATCTCCCGGCGGGGTTCGGGGAGCTGTTCACCCTGGAGGACAACTGCTACGGCGTATGGACCGTTACCGCCTGCCAGGGGACCACCCCGGGCTGTACCCAGACCCAGGCGGAGATCGACGCCTTCCTGGGGACACAGGTGGCCTACAGCGAGGACCGCTTCACCTCCACGGACTGGGCCTACCCCCTGGAGAGCGACAAGGCTTACCAGTGGAAGCTTGTCAGGCCGGAGGGCTTCCAGCCCCTCTACAGCATGAGCACAGAGACCTTGGGTGTCGGACGGCGGAATATGTACCACGTGGAAATCTCCCTGCCGGAATGGTTGGAGGCGGACCGCCCCCTGGGTCGGGAGTTCTACGTGCTGGATAAAGATACCATCCTGCTCTACCGCCGGGGCGTGTTCTTCCGGGCGGAGCGGACAGAGCTGCCGTCCCCGGATCGGCCCGAACGGCCCATCCCCCCGATGATCCGGGACCCGGAGGCCCGGCCCTACTACGCCGAATGGACGATTACGGAGTGCCTGGGCACCGCTCCCCAAAATCCCATGGAGCAGGAGCTCATTGAGAAAATCCTGGGGACGGTGCTGGAGTACCGGGCCGAGTACTTTTGGTTCGAACGGGACAGTGTTGGCGGCGGCGGTACGAAAAGTACCGCCTATGAGGAGACGGAACTGATGCCGGAGGCGTTCCTGTCGGCCTATGGCGTCTCCCTGGAGAATCTGGGCGTAGAGCCGGACACTTACCTCGCCGTCACTATCGATATGGACTATAGCTGGCACCAGGATACAATCGCCGCCTTTCTTCAAAGCGTGGGCAGTCAGTTCCTTCTTCTGGACGGGGAGACGATCCTGGTGTGCGCTGAGGGGGCCTTTTTCCGGGCGGAGATCGTCCCGGACTCCTGGCCCACCATCCCTGACCCCGATTTTCAGCTTCCGGCGCCAGGTTCTTGATACTTTTCCTTGAAACCCAATTCGGTTTCGTGTTCCCGGATGAACACAATGAATTATACTCCTTGGGATGATGTTAATTCCAGTTCGGCACAGTAGAGGTGAAGCGCAAACATATGGTATGGCTGAACCCAAATGATTACAAAAGTCAAGAATATGTGGAATTAAGATTGAATGCGCCCAAAAGCGAAAAAATATGTTTGGAATTTAATCCGCTTAGAATGTCTTGTGAGCCTGATTGGAATCCAATATGGGAAGAATGGCACTGTTATGCTTCACCGTTAAGAATCTACAAACAAGATTATGAACTTTTGCTTGGCTACTTCAACAAAATATATCCCATTAAAGACGCGTTTAATGGAACATTAGAGCCGGTTTTTGATGTATGTTTTTATAATTGGATTGAAAAAAGCGATTGGTTCAGGATTATTGATGAAATCGAACGGGACTTGAACCGCATTCATAACGGCAAAAAAATATTCCTTACGAATTTTCTTGTATGGGTAAAAAAGGCGCTTAAGCATACGTCTATTATTGTAGTTGAGGGTAATTTATAAGTATTCGCCGTTTTTGAGCTGAGGGGCTTTGGGAACGCAAAAGAGAATTGANATTTNTTCTTGAAAGNNGAANANNCCTGGNGGCAAAAGTATCATAAAGGNCTTTGATTTCCCATCAGATCACACAGAAAGCCGTCCGGCGTTCCACGCCGGACGGCTTTTTATACGCTTTACCGCAGCAGATGCTCCACCGCCTCGATNTTTCTCTGCCCCAGGGTATACATCGCCCGNGAGGACGGCAGCGGAATGGACTGCCGGATATCCACCAGCAGNGAGCTGGCCGCGTCCGTATCCCGCACCCGNTCCCTGTTNGCAGACTTTTGGGCGNTAGGCAGATTCCGGTCNCTCTGCTCCAGACGACTGTACATCGCGCCGTACACCGACTGNATCTGGGCCACCCAGCGGCGGTCCGCGTCCAGGGTCACTCCGGCNGCCCTGGCCTCCTCCTCGNTGGTCAGGGACATCTTNCGCAGCTGCANNGCCCGCTCGGACAGCCGGAACTGGGGCAGCATCACGATGTCCTCCCCCATCTGGAGGGANACGCCNGNCCGCNNCANNAGCCGGGCGCTNCCNATATCCGCGCCGCCGGAGATCATGACCTTNCCGCAGCTGCCNAAGAGNCACGCNCCGATGTCCGCGCCGGGATCGCCGCCNACGGCCTTCTCNATCCGGGCGNTNCCNGTAATNTGGATNTCCCCGCTGGCNCCCTGNACCCCGGCCCCGATGGCCGCNGCGTGGTAGAGGGCCGCCGCGGTGACCGTGCCGCCGCGGATGCTGATNTCCCCCACCGGCGCACCCAGNGCGCCGCCGATGCCCGCGCCGCCGCCGGAACCGCCGGTGGAAGTGATGATGCCGCCCACNATGGTNACCGGCCCCATAAAGCCCTTCTTCCCCGCGCCGATACCCGCGCCGCCNCCTCCTCCGANGGCGGTGATNACNCCGCCCCGGATCAGNATGTGGCTGGTGCGGTCCTGACCGCCNTTGCTGTCCCGNCCGATGCCCGCNCCGCCGGANCCACCGGTGGCNGTGAGGGCCCCCGCNGGCTCCTCGCCCTTGNCGTCGGGACAGTCNATGCGCAGAGAAGTCCCCTCNCCCAGGGANATNCCAGCAAAGCCCGNGCCGCTCTCAAANTGGTTNTCGCTNCCGCGCTGGAGCAGCAGCGTCACNTCGTTCNCNNNNCCCAGATGGAANGCCCTTCCGGCNGACACCCGGCAGACCACGCCGCCCAGGGTCANCTCCATCCTGCCNATGCCGTCTACCAGGGCCAGNCTGCCGCTGAAAGGCNCCTGGGNCGCATCCGTNCCNGCGCCNCCGGCGATGGCGGTCACNTGGTCGGACAAAATATAAAGGGTGTGGGTNTCCTCCTCGTACACCCANTCCTTNCTCTCCTCNCCGCCGGTGATGGTGAAGGGNTTNGGGTACATNCGGATCTCCCGGAAGGTCCCCGCCTCCTGGCTCCAGAGCAGNTAGGCGTACCNGGTNTTNGGNCGTCCGAANGCGTCCTTNCCCCGGACCAGCAGGGAGTGGGGATANCCGTGNGAGGGGTCGCCCTTCTCCATCCACAGCCGCGCCAGGGCNGGCGCNTCGCCGCCCATGAGCATCATCCGCGCCTGCTTGCCGTCCAGNTCCATGGCGGTAACAGNNNTGAANCCCGGGAGGAANGTCTTCCAGATNAGGTCAAAGGGCTCCAGCGCCTTCNCCTCGGGNCTGCGCACGCTGGACGCCTGGGCNGCCAGNGAGGCCGGNCCCTCCANGATCACAGGGATCGTCAGAGGCTCGGNNGCGTCCTTNCTCGCCAGCAGAGCACCGCTGAAGATNCGCAGGACGGCATCCTTATCGCCCTGGATGGCGCCGAAATGCAGCACNCCGGTGCCCTTTATGCTCAGGGTCACCCCCTCCATCACCTGNATTGTNGNNATCGCGTTNTCNCCNGAAATGAAAATATGGGTATCCGTCACGTTAGCNGTCAGCACGGAGCCCGTCACGTTCTGGANCGTCACCGTCGCGGAGCTGTTGATCACGATNGCCTGCTCCCATGNGCCNTGGATNACCACATCCGACGTACCGCTGACNGTCAGCGCNCCGGTNGCCGCGTCCACGGAAATGCCGGAGAGNTCNTCCCCGGTCACCTGGAGCTCCCCGANCTGCATGTTGGCGGCAGGCTGNGCNGNNGTCTCNNTGTTCACCGCCGCCTGTTCCGNCTGGGCNTCCGCNCCCGGCTCNGGCTCNAGCATGGTGGTCTGCCCCAGGAGATCCATCANGGATTCCAGGTTCATCCCCTCCANCCCCGCAAGGAGATCCATCAGGGTNGCNGAGACGTCCAGAAGCCCCTCCAGNCCGCTGTCNGCCAGCATCAGGTTTGCCAGAAAATCCTCCAGCCCCTCAGCCGAGCCGCCAATAAACTGCTCCTGGAAATCCTCCAGGCTGGTAAACTCGCCGCCNGTCAGCGTATCAATNGCCTCGTCAACCGGCACGCCGCTGGACACCATCTCCAGCAGCTGCCGCAGTCCNTCCAGGGCCATATCCGGGTCCANNTCCTTAGTNGACCCGCTGTTGGCGATNACCGCNCCCAGATAGAGGGTCGCCGCGTANCCNCCNANGGGATTTTCATCCAGAGGNCGGTTGGTCACCATCGCCANAAACTGTGCGCCGGTGGTATTTTNATCCAANCCNTNNAAGATCTGCTCCGAGCCGTAGTTGCACTGGNCAATCCCCTTCATGAGCCAGTCGGGGAGCGACGCCTCCTGCTGGTCCGAGGACTGCTCCATCACGGCATACAGCAGGGCCTCCACCTCTTCGTCCGAGCCGGTNCCNTCGTCGAGGAACAGCTGCACNCCGTTCACCGAGGCGCTGCGGATCATCCGGTCCATGCTGCTGCGCAGCTGGTCAAACTCCTTCTGGAGCGCNGCCCGGTCNNCCGCNCCGCCGTTTGCGGCCTTNTTGGCCANCTCCGCCATACGGCNCANGCTGTCCTGGACCTCNTCCAGCACGACTTCCCCCTTCTGGAGCGCCCGATGGCTCTCCCGGGAACGGGTCTCCCCGGTCATGCTCATCAGCTTCCGCAGGGTATCCGATACGTTGAGCCCCGTCGTCCTGCCTGTCTTCTGGCTCTGCATAGTGCCGGTCTGTTTCGCNACCTTGCCCGTTCCCTGNTAGCGAGGCACAGAAAAGCCCCTGTTCCTGCGAATGGTCAGTTCACCCATTCCCAGCGCCTCCTTTCTCTTATCNCCAAAGCTNCCGNTCTATTTATAAGGAATATCGACAACTCAGCGAAAAAGATAAGGCGGCAAATGATAACCCTACTTCCACTCCCTGGGGCTTTTCCCATAGGCGTCCCGGAANGCGCGGAGAAATACGGAGTAATCCCGGAACCCGGCGTCCTCCGCNGCCTTCAGGACAGGCGTCCCNCGCCGGATGGCCTCGGCGGCACGCTGGAGGCGCTTCTGCCGGATGTACTGGTGGACGGANCAGCCGTAGACCTCCTTGAAGCGGTGCATCAGGTAATAGCGGCTGAGGTAGAACGCACCNGNCAGGCGGTCAATGGTCAGCTCCTCCTCCAANTGCGCCATNATNTAGCGGGTNACCTCCTCCATCTTCGGATCGAANCGGTAGGAGGCCAGGTCCAGATCCTCGGGCGAGCGCAAAATCGCACGGTTGAGCTCCACCAGGAGCTGGAGCACACAGGTGTCCGCCAGGAGCCGGGCAGCGAAGCCAGCGTCCCCCGCCGCCGCCTCCACCCGCTCAAAGAGGGCCCGCCAGTGCTCCCGCTCCTCGCCCCGGGGCCGATGGATGTGGACGCCCCGCCGGGCGGTCAGGGTGAAGCAGTCCGACAGGTCCGCGTCCCCCCCGCTGTACCGGGCCATGAAGGAGCGGTCGATCCACAGCACCATCCGCTCATACGCCTGCCCCGGCTCCACCACCGGCAGGTGGATCAGGTTCCGGCTGACCAGCAACACGTCCATGGGCTGAAGGGGGTAACTCCTGCCCTCGATATGGTAGGTGACGCGGCCACCCAGCAGCAACACCAGCTTATCAAATTCGTGGTAGTGATAATCCAGCGTCATCGCCCGATCGTCCCGCAGGTGGAACAGGCGGTAGGGTTCGTTCAAATATCCCCGCTTACCGACCTCGCTTCTGTCCAGCATGGTTTTTTCTCCTTTCCTTGGTAATAACGGGGGCTAACTTTTCCAGCAATGGAAAAGTTACAAAAGATTGCTTAGGAAACTACGTTTCCTAAGGACCTTCCTGAATGACGGGGTGATTGTTTTTTGCGCTCATCTTCTAGTCCGTCCGGTCTAAATTGGACTTTTAGCGATTTCGCCTGCGGTAGTTCTATTTTGGGACGTTATCTCAGTCCCTACCGTATCACGCGAGGGGAACTCCCGGGGTGCTAAGGGCGGATTTTTCGCTGTTGATTGAGAATTTTGGTTATTCGATCCCCGGAGCTCTAAAAAAATGAGGAGCCGCCAGCTCCTCATTTTCCCTTGCTTTTGCCCCTTATTCCATGGGTGCGCCGCAGTGGGGGCAGAACTTGGTGTCGCTGATCTTTCCGCAGACGGGGCAGACCTTGCCCTCCTCCGGGGCAACGGCTTCCTCGGTCTCCGCCTCCTCGCGCTTGGCCTGCAGGTCGGCGATTTTCTCCTGGGAGGCCCGGACGGCGGCAATCACGTCGGCGATGGCCTCGGGGACCTCTCCCTCGGCGTGCTCGCAGGCGTACCACTGGCCGACGGCGCGGTAGCTCTTGTCCAGCTCCCGCTTTTCCGCGACAATGGCGGCGGAGATCTTCGCGGAGTCGGCGACCTCTTTGGCCTTTCCGGCGGCGGTAGACATGGCTGCTTTCGCCTTCTGGGTCATTTCCTCAAAGTAACTCATTGTGCGCTCCTTTCCAAATCAACGTGTGGGGATTGTCCTTCGCTTGTTCCATGGCCCCCATTATAGCCGATTTTTTCCTTTCCTGCAAGGGGTTTTTGGCACCGGACTGGTGCAAGATTTTTGCCGTCGGATCGTGCAAGATCAACTTCCAGGCCCCTTTTTTCGGATCAACGCCGCATTACAACGCCATTCATCAAAATGTCCGAATTTTTATAAAGGACCTTTCCCTTGCCATATGGCTACAATTGTGCTAAAATGGTATCAGCCTCCGGATATTTCACCGGATCACGAAATTACATAAAGGAGAGGTTTGCAATGGGTCTGTTTGGAAAACCGGCGCGTTTAGATGACGAGGATGTCATCGTTCAGGAGCAATATGATGACCTCCCCACCCTGCCCGAGCCGCCCCGCAGCACCGTGATCGCCGCGGGCGCTGTGGTCACCGGCACGCTGCAAGGCGACGGCATCATGCAGGTAGAGGGCACTGTGGAGGGCGAGATCGTCCTCAATGGCGCGGTGATCGTGGCCCCCACCGGCCTGGTCAAGGGCCCTGTTACGGCGGACGTCATCCGGCTGGCAGGCCGGATCGAGGGCACCGTCACCGCCAACGAGCGTCTGCTGCTGCAAAAGACCGGCAGCCTGGAGGGCGATATGTCCACCCCCTCGCTGGAGGTGGAGGCCGGCGGACGGCTCAACGGCCACAGCACCATGCCCCCGAGCACACAGCCGGGTAAAAGCGAAAATTAAAAAATGAACGGCGGCAGTCTGCGAAAGGCTGCCGCCGCTCATTTTTCACGGGTTCCGCGCACCCCGCTACTTTCCGCCGAACAGATTCCAGTATCCCATCAAAAAGATAAACAGAACGATCACCGGCAGGATATAGCTGACATAGAACCGTACCGCCCTGGGGAAGCGGATGCCGTCGCCGGTATTGGCCTCCTCCAGAAACTTCTCCCAGCCCCAGCCCTTCCTGCTGGTGCAGAACAGAACATAGAGCAGGGACCCCAGCGGCAGGATATTCTGGGACACCAGGAAATCCTCCACGCCGGACACGTCCATCCCCAGGACCGTAAAGCCGGACCACACATTGAATCCCAGCACGCAGGGCATGGACAGCGCCAGCACCGCGATAAAGTTAAACAGCACCGCCTTTTTCCGGGGCAGCTCCCACCGCTCCATGGTAAAGGAGATGATGTTCTCGAAAACAGCGATCACCGTGGACAGCGCCGCGAAGGATAAAAAGAGGAAGAACGCACCGCCCCACAGCTGTCCCAGCGCCATATGGTTAAAGATGTTGGGCAGGGTAACAAACACCAGCGCTGGTCCCTCTCCGGTAGACACCCCGAAGGCGGAGCAGGCCGGGAAAATGATCAGTCCGGCGGTAAAAGCCACGCAGGTGTCCAGCACCCCGATCCGGATGGCCTCCCCTGCCAGGCGGTGCTCTTTTTTGATGTAGCTGCCGAAAATGGCGATGGCCCCGATCCCCAGGGACAGGGTGAAAAACGCCTGTCCCATAGCGGCAAAAATCGTCTCGCCTAAGATCCAGCTGCCGTTCTCATCGTAGACCAGGTTCCGGAAATTCGGCTGCAAATAAAACCGCAGCCCCTCTCCGGCCCCCTCCAGCAGGACGGAATTCACCGCCAGCACCACCATCAGCGCCAGCAGACACAGCATCATAACCTTGTTGACTCGCTCCACGCCGTTGCGCAGTCCCTGGGCACAAACGAACATGCCGATGCAGACCACAATCGCCATGAAGGCCGTCATGATCCCCGGACGGCCCATCAGGTCTCCGAACTGCCCGGCCACGCCGTCTGCGTCCAAGCCGGTAAAATCCCCCCGGAGCATCTTGATAAAGTAGTACAGGAGCCACCCGGCGATGACCGTATAAAACATCATCAGCAGGTAATTTCCCGCGAAGCCGATATAGCTGTACCAGTGCCATTTGCTCCCCCTGGGCTCCAGCTTCTGGAAGGACTGGGCGATGCTCCTCTGGCTGGCCCGACCCACGGCCAGCTCCATGACCATGACCGGCAGCCCCAGGATCACCAGAAACAGCAGATACAGCAAAACAAACGCCGCCCCGCCATACTTCCCGGTGATATAGGGAAACCGCCACACATTGCCCAGTCCGATGGCGCAGCCCGCGGAGATCAAAACAAAGCCCAGCCTTGAGGAAAATGTCTCTCTTTTCTCCATATGCCTTGAAACTCCTTTTTCCCAAAATTCCGTTACACTATATCATAAGTATGCGCTCTTGCCAAGAGACATTTCGTCTATTCCCCGTCATTTTGTAGGTTTGTCAATGCCCTACGGTAAGAGATAGCTTCCCTTAAAATCGGGCAAATCCAATTCCGGTTTGTTGCTTTGCATAGTATCATAAGCTTCCAGTAAATTCAATATGAGTTGGTGAAATTACTGGAGTTTTATCCCAGCAGCTACTATCTTAAAAGAGACACAAAAACATCCCACTTGACAAATCCGCTTTTTCCCGCTATACTACCACTTACCAACGCGATGACGGGAAAGAGTAACGCCGCATGATCCTGCGCAGAGAACCTCCGGCCGGTGAAAGGAGGAGAGGACAACGGCGCGAATACGTCCCTGAGCAGCGGACCCAAAGCGCTCAAAAAGTGCGAGTAGGCTCCGCCGGGCGCGCCCGATACAGCGCGGGAGTTCTGCTGGGAACTCCGTGAGGCCGCTTTCTGTGAGGAGGCGGCGAACCAGAGGTGGTACCGCGATTTTTCGCCCTCTGTCCCTGCCGGGACGGAGGGCTTTGTCTTTTCCGGCGGGAGGATCAGAAGAAAGGCTGTGATGCACTATATTGGAAAACAAGATCCGGACGCCGGAGGAGATTAAAACCTATCTGGCGGATCTGAAAAGCTGGATGGCGGAGCAGCAGCAAAAGCCCGCCGAGGAGATGGCGGCGTTCTTCGCCAGCCGTCTGGGTACTTACGAGGACGTCCACCTGGGAAACTGGGGCGAGCTGTACGCCCACATCGCGGACTTCTTTGACGATGGCTTGGAGACGCTGCTGGACATCGGCTGCGGCACCGGGCTGGAGCTGGAGGCCATCTTCCGCCGATTCCCGAAGGCAAAGGTCATGGGGATCGACCTGTCCGCCGACATGCTGGCGATGGCCAGGGCGAAATTTGCCGGCTGCGCTTTTCAGGCGGTGGAGGCGGACTATTTCCTCTACCCCTTCCCTGCCGGAGCCTTTGACGCGGCCCTCTCCTTTGAGACGCTCCACCACTTTCCCTATGAGAAAAAGGGCTTGATTTACGAAAAGCTGTTTCACACACTGAAAAACGGCGGATATTATATCGAGTGCGATTATGTCGCCTGCTGCAAGGAAGAAGAAGTCCTCTGCCGGGAACACTGCCGCAAAATGCGTGAAAAAAGCGGTCTGCCGGAAGACGTTTTTATCCATGTGGACACCCCGCTGACGCTGGAGCGCCAGCAGGAGCTGATGGAGAGGGCGGGCTTCCGAGTGAAGGTCCTGTACCAGAACTGCGGGACTGTACTGTTTAGGGCGGAAAAATAATACTTTTTCTTGAATGCTAAAGATATTGAAAAGATGTCGTAATATCTCAAGAGGAAAAAACAATGGATCATAAAGGAACAATTTTACTTGAAACAGACCGATTGATCTTGCGCAGATTTGTGATGGAAGGTTCTGAGGCTATGTATCATAATTGGGCGTCTGAAGATGAAGTTACCAAGTTTCTCACATGGCCAACGCATCCTGGTGTTGAAGTTACAAAGGACGTAATAAGCAGCTGGATCGCCAATTATAATAAAGTTGATTTTTATAATTGGGCTATTGAACTGAAGGAAATTGGTGAAGTTATCGGTAGTATTGCAGTTGTGCATATTAAGGATAATATAGCGGGTGCCGAGCTTGGTTATTGCATGGGAACGAAATGGTGGGGATCAGGAATCATGCCTGAAGCGGGGAAAGAAGTGGTCAGGTTCTTGTTTGAGGAAGTTGGATTTCACAGGATTGCTGCCGCGCATGATAAGAATAACCCAAAATCAGGAAGAGTTATGCAGAAAATCGGAATGACGTATGAGGGCACGTTGCGAAAGGCGGGATTTTGCAATCAGGGAGTGATAGATGAGGTGTGGTATTCCATATTAAAGGATGAATATCGCCCCTCAAGCTGCTGAAATTCCAAGATTTCCACACAGCGACGATATTGCATGTCCAATCAGGGGATCATATAAGCAATAATTTATTAAATATAAAAGGAGAAAATCACTATGCAGCTCTACGAAGAACTGGTGGCCCGGGGACTGATCGCCCAGGTCACCAACGAGGATGAGATCCGGGAAATGATCAACGCGGGCAAGGCCACCTTCTACATCGGCTTTGACTGCACGGCGGACAGCCTGACAGCGGGGCACTTCATGGCACTGACCCTGATGAAGCGGCTCCAGATGGCGGGCAACAAGCCCATCGCCCTCATCGGCGGCGGCACTACCATGATCGGCGACCCCTCCGGGCGCTCCGACATGCGCAAGATGCTCACCCGGGAGGACATCGACCACAACGCCGAGTGCTTCAAGCGGCAGATGGAGCGGTTCATTGAGTTCGGCGAGGGCAAGGCCCAGATGGTCAACAACGCCGACTGGCTGCTGGAGCTCAATTATGTGGACCTGCTGCGGGAGGTGGGCGCCTGCTTCTCCGTCAACAACATGCTGCGGGCCGAGTGCTACAAGCAGCGGATGGAGAAGGGGCTCAGCTTCCTGGAGTTCAACTACATGATCATGCAGTCTTACGACTTCTATCATCTGTTCCAGTCCCACGGCTGCAACATGCAGTTCGGCGGCAACGATCAGTGGAGCAACATGCTGGGCGGCACTGAGCTCATCCGCCGGAAGCTGGGCAAGGACGCACACTGCATGACCATTACCCTGCTGACTGACTCCCAGGGGAACAAGATGGGCAAGACTGCGGGCAACGCCGTGTGGCTGGACCCCAACAAGACCAGCCCCTACGATTTCTACCAGTACTGGCGGAACGTGGAGGACGGCGATGTGATGAAGTGCATCCGGATGCTGACCTTCCTGCCCATGGAGCAGATTAGCGACATGGACGGCTGGGAGGGCAGCCAGCTCAACAAGGCCAAGGAGATCCTTGCTTGGGAGCTGACGGCCCTGGTCCACGGCGAGGAGGAGGCCAACAAGGCCCAGGAGGCCGCGAAGGCCCTCTTTGGCGGCGGTGGGGACAAGGCCAACATGCCCACCACTGAGCTGACCATTGACAACTTCGGCGACGGCCAGATCGGGATTATGAATCTGCTGGTGGCCTGCGGGCTGGCTCCCTCCAAGGGCGAGGCCCGGCGGCTGGTGCAGCAGGGCGGCGTTTCTGTCAACGATCAGAAGGTGACGGATATCGACGCCAAGTTCGGCTGTGAGCTGTTCGTAGAGGGCGTGATCATCAAGAAGGGCAAGAAGGTGTTCCACCGGGCGGTGATGAACTGAATAAGAGAGGCCGGTGCGGTAAATCTCCGCACCGGCCCGTTTTATTGATTTGCCCGCCGCATCGTAAGCATATATGAACCCGCAAGGCACACGCAATCCAGAAACAGCGTGCCGCCCGTTACAATGACTGCTATCTCCAGCCCCCGCCCCACCATCATGTTGATGCTGATGTGCAGAAGTCCGCCCAGCAACAGGATCAGCGCCGCGGCAATATTCTTCTGTCCCCAGTAGCGCCGGATGGTCCAGTACACCGCCCACGCATAGGCTACAGAAACAACGACAATACCGAGATGCCAGGCCCTGTGCGCCCCGAAGCTCCACAGCAGCGGATAGACAAACACGGACGCGATGACCATGGCGTTACGCACCGGATATCGCTCCGAGCGCAGCAGTGGGTAGCACACTGCCCAGCCAAAGGCGATGGCCCGGATCACCAACATAGCCGCCCATAAGCTGCCGCAGGCCAATCCAACAATAACCAACACCAGCACCGCGATCAGGCACGCGGCAGTCAGCGCAATAAAGGTCCAGAATCTCCAGCCTTTATTCCGTTCCCGGGCAGTCTCAGCATAAGCCACCGTGTCCAGCACAACATCCTGCACCTCTGGCGGCACAGTATCGGGCAGCTGCTGCTCCCTCTCCCCTGCCAGGAGCTCTGTGACGCTGACATCCAGTGCCGCCGACAGCTCCCGCAGGATGGTGATGTCCGGATAGCTGACCGCACGCTCCCATTTGCTGACGGCTTTATCGGTGATCCCCAGCTTGTCCGCTAACTGCTGCTGGGTCATACACAGCTCGATCCTCCGGTCACGGATGAATTGGCCGATTTTCATTTCTTCCATACTTGCGCCCTCCTTTTGGGTTCTGGGGCTATTGTAGGCCGGTTTGTGGTGGAAAATCAACCGCTAATCGGTCGAACGGTCAAAAATCCGTCGGTAAACCGGTGGTAGAATCGTCCTGTATCCCTTCCGGTGCAGCCGCTTCCGCCTCTTTGGCCTTTTTCTCCGCACGCAGCTCCTCATATACCTCCGCCAGCAGACGGCGGTCCTGTTTGGTGGTCATGAAGTCCGATTCCCGGAACATGTCCGGCCTCCGGCGCAGGGTGCGGAGCATAGACTGGCGCTTGCGCCATGTGGCCACGTTGGCGTGGTGGCCGCTGAGGAGGACCTCCGGCACCTTCCGGCCATGCCACTCCTCCGGACGGCTGTACTGGGGGTACTCCAGCAGGCCGTTCCAGTGGCTCTCCTCCTCATAGCAGGCGGCCTCCGGCAGCACACCGGGCACCATCCGGCACACCGCGTCCGCTACCGCCATGGCGGGGATCTCCCCGCCGGTGAGGACGAAGTCCCCCATGGAGATCTCCTCGTCCACGCACTCCTCGATAAAGCGCTCGTCGATGCCCTCGTAGTGGCCGCAGACCAGGATCAGGTGGTCGTAGTCCGCCAGGAGCTGCCGGGCCTTGGCCTGGCAGAAGGTGGTCCCGCAGGGGGACATGTAGATGGTACGGGTTTTCTCCGTGCCGAAGTTCTCCTTAATATACGCCCAGCAGCGGTAGAGCGGGTCCGCCTGCATCACGGCCCCACGGCCGCCGCCGTAGGGGTAGTCGTCCACCTGCTTCTGCTTATTGACGGTGAAGTCCCGGATCTGGTGGGCGTCAATGCGGATGAATCCACGCTCCTGGGCCCGGCCCAGGATGGATTCATTCATCATGTCCCCCACCGTCTCCGGGAACAGGGTCATGATATCAATCCTCATGGGCGCCCAGTCCCTCCATCATGTGGATCTCCATGGTTTCAGTTCCCAGGTCAATGGATGCGATGAATTCCGGGACGGCGGGGATCAGGAACTCGTCCCGGCCGCCGCGAACGACATAGATGTCATGGGCGGGGTAGTGCATGACATCCGCCACCTTTCCCAGCTCCTCGCCGGTGGCGGCGTTCCGGGCGGTGAGGCCCACCAGCTCCTCGTCAAAATACTCCCCGTCCGCCATCGGGACCTCGTCCCGACGGAGGAAGGCGGTCTTCCCTTTCAGCGCCAAGGCGGCGTCCATATCGTCGATCCCGTCCAGCTTTGCCAGCAGACAGCCCTTGTGGACCCGGCCCCTGGTAAGATCATACGCTTTGCCATCTATATATAATGAATAGCCCTCCGCCAGCAGCTCCGGCTCCACCCCCTGGGGAAGGATCTTTACCTCGCCCCGGATGCCGTGGGTATTGACGATTTTACCGGCGGTGATGTATTCTAATTCCATGGTTAATTCTCCTTTATTTTTCGTAACGCGGATCATAGGTCGACGGGAACTCCCGGGCGCTGTTTGCCGCGGGGCAGCCGAAGGCTGCCAGGACGGTCGTTGGGCCGAAGGCCCAATGACGTCCCCCGGCAAATGCGCTTGAAAGCCGCGCAGTTTGGGATTATGCTAGGGAGAAGATTTTTTTCGGGCGCGGCTTTTGGGGTATTTCGCGCCTTGCGAGGCGCGACCAGAGACGCTGTCTCTGGACTCTGCCACCTTTGAAAAAGTGGACGAAACTTTTTAATAAGCTTTGCTCGGCGCTCTGCTAGACGAGGATGGCGTCCACTTCCCGGATACTGGTCCGCAAAAGCAGCGGACAGCGGGGATACTTCTCCGTAAACCGGCTGATGATGCGGTCCAGCGCGATCTGCCCCTTGTCGGCAGAGGGAACGGGCAGCAGCAGAATGAACTGGGATACGCTGTACTGTGCCACCACATCGCCCCGGCGGAGCGTACCGCGGATGCAGTCCTCCAGCCGCTCCATATAGCTGTTCAGCATCCGCAGCGGCGGCACCGTCACATCCCGCATGGAGGCGGACACCATGGCTAAGTATACCGTGCGGCCTGACCGGGCCATGGAGCGGGCCTCCAGATTGTAGATGTCCGTGAATACCTCCAGATCACAGAAAAAGGCTCCGGCCAGCCGGTCCTCCCGCAGCAGGAAACGGCTGACAGCGGCCAGGTCCTCTGCCTCTCGGGAGGTATCTCGGCTACTCTCCTGGGTGATCTCCCGGTAGAGCTCCATGGTCTCCTCCGAGGGGGTCACGCCCAGCTCGGTATAGAAAATGCTGTACATCCGCTTATAGCGCTCCATGGCCTGCCTTGTCTGGCCGGTGCGGAGCAGGCCGCGGATCAGGTGGTGGTAGAAGCTCTCCTCATACCCGTCGATCTCGATGGCGCGGCCGCAGACCTGGATCAGCTCGTCCCAGCGCTCCTGGGCGGCCAGCAGGCCGGCAGTCGTCTGCACCAGGCGGGTATACATGATGTGATAGCAGGGGATCAGCTTACTGACCCAGCGCTCCCCTGCGGCTTTGGACAGCAGATCCCCCCGGTACAGGGCCAGGGCGCTGCGGCACAGCTCCAGCCGCTCCTCAGGCAGCATCGTGACCGCGCCCGAGCGCTGGCAGGCCAGCTCAAACAGGTCCGCGTCCAGCTGGATGGGCACACCGGCGTTCCAGGCGTAGGAGCCACGGGACACCAGGATCATATCCCGGCTGTCAGGCAGGCCCAGCTCGTCGAGTATCTCCCGCACCCGGTAGACCAGGGTCTTCAAAGCGCCGGTGGGGCGGCTCCCCGTCTCGCCGGGATAAAGCAAATTGATCAGCTCGTCCACCGGGATCTCCTGGCTGCGGAAGGTGATCAGATAGGCCAGCAGCATCCAGGGCTTTTTCAAATGGTAGTTGGGGTCTGAGATCGTTTTGTCCCCATAGGTCAGGGAGCAGCCTCCCAGCATACGGATCTGCAATACGGGCTTGGCGGCCATTGCGCTCACGTCCTCTCTTTTTCTGCCGGGTGACCGGCTGTTTTCTCTATTATGACATATTATGGGGGAAAATGCAATTCTGAAAACAGGAAAATCCAATTTACTGAACCCCAGGTCAAAGAATTGGCCCCCCTCCCCGGCGGATCAGCATTGGGGGGAACGGGCGCAGGGTTTTCTTCCGCACAAAATTTTTTACCTGTAACCGCCTGTCTAAAATCGTAAGAAATAAATTTTCCGGAAGCCCTTGACAATGCAGGCAGCCGGTGGTATAGTAGCCCTAGCATGGGACATTTCAAAAGGAACCTTCGGTCACATCCATGTGACCAATCAAATCATAACACATCATTTTTCAGATTAGGATAGGTGATTATTATGAAAAAAAGATGGATCAGCGCTCTGTTGGCTCTGGCAACGCTGTTGAGTCTGGCCTGCAGCTGTGCCGCGCCGGCCAGGGATGAAGAAGGCGAAATCGTATATCTGGGCGCTCTGCTGGACGAGGAGATCCCCCTCGCGGGCCTGCCCGCCATCAGCATCGTGCTCAGCCCCTCGGCGCCCGGCACCGCTGTGCAGAAGAACAGCTCCGCCGTCATCGACTACTCCAACGCCAAGGACGGCTATGTGATGGTCAAGTGGACCGGCGGCGGCAGCACCAAGCTGAAAGTGCTCATCAAGGGGCCTAACTGCGCCGATACTTACAAGTATGATCTGCCCTCCAACGGAGAGTACGCGGTCTTCCCCCTCTCCGACGGCAACGGCAGCTACCAGGTCGGGGTCTACAAGAACATCTCCGGCGACCAGTACTCCCCGGTGCTGTCCGCCAAGGTCAACGCCCAGCTCACCGACGAGTTCGCCCCCTTCATCCGCCCCAACCAGTACGTCAACTACTCCGAGAACTCCGAGGTCGTGTCCATGGCTCAGAAGCTGATCGAGGACGCGGGCGTGGAGGATAATCTGGAGAAGGTTGGCGTGATCTACGAGTGGGTGGTCAAGAACCTGAGCTATGACACCGCCAAGGCCAAGGACGCCCAGAGCGGCAAGCTCAACGGCTACCTGCCCAACGTGGACAGCGTCATGGCCGCCAAGAAGGGCATCTGCTTCGACTACGCCGCCCTGATGGCCGCCATGCTGCGCAGCCAGGGCGTGCCCGTGAAGCTGGTGGTGGGCTATACCAGCAAGGGCGAGTACCACGCTTGGATCAACGTGTGGAGCGAGGACGGCGGCTGGGTTGACGGCATGATCTACTTCGACGGCAAGGTCTGGAAGCTGATGGACCCCACCTTCGCCTCCAGCGGCAAGCAGAGCGCCGGCATCATGAAGTACATCGGCGACAGCAACAACTACAAGGCAAAGTATCTCTACTGATTTTGGAGGAACCTACATATGAAACGACTGCGTGTCTCTAACCAGTATCTTCCCGTCTTCTGCCGGGAGCTCTATCAATTGGTACGCTCCGGCGTTCCCCTGACCGAGGGTCTGGGGATGCTGCGGGACGATGAGACGGACCCGGATATCCGGTCCTGGCTGGATGCGCTGTGCCGGTCTATGGAGGAGGGTATGCCTTTGGCTTCCGCTTTGCGGGAGACAGGGGCTTTCCCTGCGTATATGACCGACATGGTGGCCCTGGCCGAACAGACCGGACGTCTGGAGGACGTCCTGCTCTCTCTGCAGCGGCACTATGACCGGCAGCTGCGCATGGCCGCGGACATCCGCGGCGCCGTCGCGGTGCCCGTGACCCTGTTCGCCGTGATGGTGGCGGTGGTCATCCTGCTGGTGACCCAGGTGCTGCCCATTTTTGATAAGGTGTTTGCCCAGCTGGGCGTCCGCATGGGCGCGGTGGCCACGGGCATGATGAACGCGGGCGCTGTGCTGGCAAAGGCCGGTACAGGCATCGCCGTGGTGCTGGTGGTGATTGCCGCCGCCGCGCTGGTGGTGGTTCTGGTCCCCGCCCTGCGGGAGAAATTTACGGTATGGTTCCGCCGCCGGTTCGGCGGACGGGGCGTCCTGGGCCAGATGGCCGTATCCCGGTTTGCCTCCTCTATGGCCATGGCCGTGGCCAGCGGGCTGAGCATGGAGGAATCCGTGGAGCTGTCCGCCAAGCTCTGCGGCGGGGCCAAGGAGATCGACGAGAAAACCGAGCAGTGCCGGAAGGACATCGAGGAGGGCGGCAGCCCTGCCGACGCCCTGGCCAAGAGCGGCCTGTTCTCCAGCCGGGACTGCCGCCTGCTGAAGCTGGCGGAGCGGACCGGCTCCCTGCCGGACACCCTGGAGGACCTGGCCCAGCGCCAGGAGGACGAGAGCCTGCGGCGGATCGACCGGACGGTCGGGGCCATCGAGCCCGCCATCGTGGTAATCACCAGCGCCCTGGCCGGGGTGATCCTGCTGAGCGTGATGCTGCCGCTGATGGGCCTGCTGTCCACCATTGGATAATCCTTTTTCTTGAAAGAAAAAGGATCAAAAAGAACTTTAATATCGCCCCGTACACAGTTGCTGTTCCAAGCTTTCCGCACGGTGACGAAGCGCGATTTTTAATTGAGAATCAGGTGAGCATATGAAGAAACGGAAATACGGGGACCGGGGTTCCTGGGTCCCCATGGTATTGGGACTGCTGGTCTTTGCAGCCGTGGCCGTATGGATGGTCCGGGGCGTGCAGGAGGCAGCTGAGGTCTCTGACCGGGAGGGCCTGCGCATGGCCGAGGAGGCCGTGAACCGGGCGGTAGTCAGCTGCTACTCCCTGGAGGGCGTCTACCCCGCCAGCTATGAGGACCTGAAGGCAAAGAGCGGGCTGGCCATCGACGAGGAGAAGTACGCCGTCTTTTATGACATCTTCGCCTCCAACATCCGGCCCGACGTGACGGTGATCGAACTGGCGGAGGTGGAGCCATGAGGCGGCAGAGCGGAGCGGGGACCCTGGCGGCCCTGGCGCTGACGTGTGTGTTTGGCGCTACCCTGCTGCTCAGTCTGGCGGCGGGAGCCGTGGTCTACCGGCGTGTGGCGGACCGGGTGGAGGAGAGCTCCAGTGACCGGATCAGCCTCACCTACATCACCGCCAAGCTCCACGCCTCCGATGCGGCGGGGATGGTGGAGACCGGCTCTTTCGGCGGCGGGGACGCGGTGTTCCTGTATCAGGATTTTGACGGGATCACCTATGAGACCATCCTGTATGTCTATGACGGCTATTTGATGGAGATGCTGTGCGAAAAGGGCTGGGAGATGGACGCGGAGTTCGGCGAGACGGTCTTCCCCGCCCAGGCGCTGGAGGCGGAGGAGCCTGCGGAGGGTCTGCTGCGCCTGTCACTGACCGATGAAAACGGCCGGACGCAGACTGCGGACGTGTATGTAAGGAGTGTGGGATAAATGCAGGAACGGATCAAACCCACCCGCTCCGGCCTGTTCGCTATCGAGCTGCTCATTGCGGTGGGTATCTTCTCCATGTGCGCAGCCATCTGCGTGGGGCTGTTTGTCCGCTCGGAGGTCATGAGTCAGGACAGCGCCAGCCTGAACAGGGCTGTCAGCGAAGCCAGAAATGTCGCGGAGTGCTTCAAGGCCGCAGGCGGCGACGTAAAGAAGACAGCGGAGCTGATTGGCGGGCAGATCCCGGCGGACTACGAGCTCTATCACTATTTCAATCTATATTTTGATAAGAATTGGAACCGGGTTTCCTCCTTCTCCGAAATCATGGGAGGAAAGGGAGGATATGTACTTCACTTAGACCAAACCCAGGCGTACTCCTCTTACACCGATGCGGTTGTGGAGGTATTTCGGGTTGACGGCCGGGAGAATTATGCGGACGTGTACATTCTCTCCTGGGACATTGCGGCATTGGAGGTGGCGTCATGAAGCGGGGCGGCGGCGTATCCGGGGCGGTGAGCCTCGTGATGATCTTCTGTGTGCTCTGTCTGGCGGTATTCTCCGTGCTGACCATTGCCACGGCGGACCGGGAGGCCAAGCTGGCCGAAATGACCGCCCGCAATGCGGCGGACTATTATAAGGCGGACCGGTGGGCGGTGGAAATTGTGGCCGCTCTGCGGAGCGGGGACACACTTCCCATGGACGTGGAGATTGTGCGTACAGGTAATACGGCGGCGTTTTCTCTGCCTGTGGGAGAGAACCAGGCGCTGGAGGTCGTACTGGGGGAGAACGGCGAGATCCTGCGCTGGCAGACGGAATATACCGGCAGCTGGGAGACGGACGACTCCTGGGCTGTCTGGGACGGCGAATAAGAAAGGCGAAACATAAAGGAGATTTGACAAATGGAAAGTGTCCTGACATTTCTCAAGCGGGCGGTGCAGGAGGGCGCCTCCGACCTGTTCGTGGTGACAGGCAAAGCGGTGTCCATGAAGCGGGATGGCGAGCTGGTCGCCATCCAGGAGGGCCGCCTGATGCCGGACGACTCGGAATCCCTGGTACGGGAGCTGTACAGCATGGCCCACCGCTCCATCGACCGGTGTCTGACCACGGGTGACGACGACTTCTCCCTGTCTGTCGCCGACCTGGCCCGGTTCCGGGTCAACACCTATCGGCAGAGGGGTTCTCTGTCGGCGGTCATCCGGGTGGTCAGCTTCGGCATCCCCAACTGGCGTGAGAAGGAGATCCCGGAGGAGGTCATGAAGGTCGCCACTCTGACCCGGGGTATGGTGCTGGTCACGGGCCCTGCGGGCGGCGGCAAGTCCACCACGCTGGCCTGTATCGTGGACGCGGTGAACCACAGTCGGGACGCCCACATCATCACCATCGAAGACCCCATCGAGTACCTGCACCGGAATGACAGGAGCATCATCAGCCAGCGTGAGCTGGCTATGGACACTGCCAGCTATGTCACCGCCCTGCGGGCCAGCCTTCGGCAGGCGCCGGATGTGATCCTGCTGGGCGAAATGCGGGACCTGGACACCATCCAGACCGCCATGACGGCGGCGGAGACCGGCCATCTGGTGATCTCCACCCTCCATACGGTGGGCGCGGTCAACACCATCGACCGTATCATCGACGTCTTCCCCCCTGCCCAGCAGCAGCAAATCCGCATCCAGCTGGCGCAGGTGCTCAAGACCGTTATCAGCCAGCAGCTGCTGTCCACTACCGACGGACAGTTGGTGCCCGCTTTCGAGATCATGCACATGAACACCGCCGTGCGCAGCATGGTGCGGGACAGCCGCATCCATCAAATTGACTCCACCATCCAGACTGCCTCCGCGGAGGGCATGATCAGCATGGACGAATCCATCCTCCGGCTGCACAAGGCCGGGCGTATCTCCTCCGAGACCGCCCTGCGCCACGCAATGAATCCGGAGACCCTGCAAAAAAAGCTGGGGAGATAATATCGATAGCAACAGGAGCGGCAAGGTTTTGCGACCTTGCCGCTTCTGGCGGTTTTGTTTGCTATGAAAGGCTTTTTCATCAGATATAAATAGGGGCAGTATTGTGCCGCTTTTACCTGGGAAAACAATTTTGCACAGCAGAGACTGACGATCCGCTGGGTCCGTGTAGGGGCGCACAGTGTGCGCCCGTTTCTAAAGGGCAGAACCGCTTTGACGAACCTCGCGTCTGCCCTTCGGTTTGCGGGCGCACAATGTGCGCCCCTACACGGATGGATCAGGTTTTCAGTCTCCACTATAAAAATTGATTCCCCTGCACTTTTGCAAATAACCCTTGCTTAATCCAAAAACTTGTGTTATACTATGGATGAAAACAAAGATGCGGTGGGTATGCTGGTGTGATCGACATCTGCGAACCTGGTGCTTTGCCACCTACACAATGGCCGAACGGCCATACTGCATGGAATACTATACATGATTCTGCCCTTTATTCACGGTATGAGGAACGAGTTTTGCATTCTATTCTCTGTGTCCGTATGAAGGGCTTTTTGCCTTTTACGCTGTGTAGGTATCGCTCTACACAGCGTTTTTGTTTTCACCCGGTCCGCCAAAAGGGTCTCCGCTTGCCCTCAAGGCTGCCGGGGCAGGATCAATAGTAAGGAGAGTGACAAGCAGGCAAAAAGGAAAGAGGGAGTGATATGGTAATACTCGGAAACACCACATTTGGACACCTGGAAACCGAAGGTAAGAAAAAGTGTATGGTGGCCGGACCATCTGGCGACAGAAATTCAGTTGCCGTCATGCTGGATTTCAAGAACGACAGCTTAAAAACGATCGAAGCCATCATTTTCTTTTTTCTTCCATTCAACGCTATCAATCGCATTGTCCTCAACAATGTGAGGCGGGCAGAAGAAGCGCAGCTGAGGCTTTTAAGCGTTATTCAGCCCAATGAAATCAAGCGGCAGGTCTATTGGGAAAATGTCTGGTACAGCCAGGAAATCGTTCATGTAGAACTGATGCGGATCAACATCACGTATACAGACGGCAGTACCGAATCCCTGAGCGGACACCAAATTCATTTCGAATATGCCTGAACGATCCTCAGCAAAACCGGCGGACCTCACGGTCCGCCGGTTTTGTCGTTACCCGTGGTTGTGCACTTCCCCTGTATAGGGAGCACAAATTCCCCCAATAAGCGGAAATCTGTCAGTTGTCTGAAGCAAGCTCAAGTAAATGATATTGCTTCGCAGAAAGAATGCCTTTCAGAGTCTTCATCGCATCACCGTATTGGTTGATATAAGCGGCAAATGTATCGGTTTTCTGCAATCTGAAGCCAAGCGAAACATAGAGCAAAATTGCTTTCCAGCTCCACGGCTGCGTATGAATATAAATCGCTTTTTTATCACGCATATGGAACCGATTCATAGTTTCACAACAGAGTGCACGTCCAAGACCGTTCCCTTGATATTGTTCATCCACAACCAGCCAATGGAGTGAATTGACACTGCCGCCCTGCCGTTCATCTTCCCAGACAATGCAGGAGCCAACTACCCGTCCTTCATCGTTCAGCAAAAACAAAATATCATCATCGTTCCCTCTGTTTGGGTATTTCTCCAGAAAATATTGCATGGCTTCTTCGGCACTCAAAAAATCTCCAACTGCACATTCAAGCCTTGCCCAATCTGTTTCAAGCCCATTCCTATACGGTACGATCATATAGCTGTCAGGCAATTTTATCTGTTGTGAATGATATTTGTCACAGCGAAGAATGGTATTGTAAAAAGGAATTGTCCGGTTCAGCATATGTTTCTCCATAAACTCAAATATCTTTCAAGAGAAAATATCAGCGCTCCTCCCCGTCCAGATACCTTGGTAAAAACCGCGCGATGCTCCGGGCGGTGTATGCCGCGTTGCTCTCCTCCAGCGTGGTATCCTTTTTCGTCCGCAGATGGGGAATGTAGTACCCCAATCCCGCCAGATACCGGCAGGCACAGATATCCACGCGGAATTTGAACTTTCTGCCGTCTGAGGGATAGTATTGCAGTCCCTTGGTCAGCAGTCGGGGGCGCATCTCCTCTCCCGACTGGAAGGCCGCTTCCAGGGCTTCGGTCAGATCGCCGTCCCAACGGCTGTACTTGGAGGGGATCAGCAGGAGATCCTCCCCGTCCCCCACGCAGTCCAGGTTGATAAAGAGACGCTTCGACGCCTGCTCCGCGTGCTTCTTTTTGAACGCCGAGGCTCCCAGCAGGGTCCGCTCATTGTTGTCCAGAAACACCAGGCACACCCGCTTGTCAAATCCCGCCTCATTGGCGGCGGCCAGCAGAGCCAGCACGCCGGAGGAGTTGCCGTTGGCGTTGCTCTTATTGGCTGGGCCGTAGGCCGACACCCACAGTCCCGCCACCGCCAGGATCAGGAACAGCGGCAGCATCAGCCCCGGCTGGTTCAGCGGAAAGCTGACCGCGAAGGACACTACCAGCGCCGCCGCTACCAGCACCAGCGCCGCCATCAGGTGGTAGCACACATGGGCCGGTACGTTGGTGGGTGAGACAAAGTTGGGAACCAGCATTCTGGAGCCGGTGTCGTAGTGGGCGCAGAGGAAGACGCTGGCCTTCTCCGGGTCCCCGGCCACCACGTTGACGCTGCCGTTGAACTTGCCGTAGGTCTCCTCCGACGCCTTCCAGCCCGCCCGCTTCAGCTCCCGCAGCAGCCACTGGCGGAACTCCTTCTTCTGCGCGGCGGTCTTCCGCACCGGGTGGATCGTCAGCAGATATTTTTTCAGATGCCCGATATCTTCCATGGAAGCCTTTCCTTTCCGGCTAAATGCCCTTTTTATATTCCTCCGCCGCGTCCAGCAGCTCCTCGGCCCCCGCCAGCATGGCCGCCGTCAGGTGCTCGCCGCCGGTGAGGCGGGCCAGCTCCTGCTTGCGCTGCTCTCGGTCCAGGCGGAGGACTTTTGTATAAGTCCGGCCCTTGCTCTCCCCTTTCTCCACGGAGAAGTGGGTGTCGGCCATCGCCGCCAGCTGGGGCAGGTGGGTGACGCACAGCACCTGCTTGCGGCGGCTGACCTGGGCCAGCTTGGCGGCAACCTTCTGGGCCGCGCGGCCGCTGACGCCGGTGTCCACCTCGTCGAAGACCAGGGTTCCGATGAGCTCGTTCTCCGCCAGCACGTTTTTCAGCGCCAGCATGATCCGCGCCAGTTCGCCGCCAGAGGCTACCTTGTTGATGGGCCGCAGCTCCTCCCCCACGTTGGCGGACATGAGGAACCGCACCACGTCGATGCCGGAGGCGTCCGGCTCCTTCTCCTCAAAGCAGATGGCAAAGCGCACCTTGGGCATGTCCAGCTGGCGGAGCTCGTCCTGAATCCGGGCTTCGAGCTGCTTCGCCGCCGCTTTACGGGCCTCGGACAGCGCCCCGGCGGCCTTCATCACCTGTTTGCGCTCCTTCTCCAGCTGCTTTTCCAGCCGGGCGGCGGTGTCGGAGGCAAAGGCGATCTGGTCCAGCTCCTCCTTCCGCTGCTCCAGGTACTCGATCATGTCCTCTACCGTGGGACCGTACTTCTTTTTCAGGCGGTACAGCTGGTCCGCCCGGCCCTCCAGCTCGTCCAGCTCCTGGGGACTGAAATCAAAGGCGTCCTGCAAGTCCCGCAGGGTCTCCGCCACGTCGTAGGCCTCCGAATACAGGTTTTCCAGCCGCTCGTGGAGCTGGGCAAACTGCTCGTCCAGATTTTTTGCACCGGAGATGGCTCCTGCGGCCTCCCGCAGTTCGGACACCGCGCCGCCGCCATCATCGCCGCCGGTGAGGTTCCAGACAGCCCCCTGGATGGCGGACATGAATTTCTCGCTGTTGTGCAGCAGGTTGCGCCGCTGGAGGAGGGCCTCCTCCTCGCCTGGCTTTAACTGGGCCCGCTCCAGCTCGTCGATCTGGAACTTGAGGCTGTCCATCCGTCGCTCCTTCTCGGCCTCGTCCATTTGCAGGGCCTTCAGCTTTTTTCGGGTGAGCTCCATGGCCTCGTAGCAGGCGGTGTAATCCGCTATCTCTTTCTCTACCTGGCCGAAGCTGTCCAGATAGGCCCCGTGCTGCTCCTCGTCCAGGAGCTGCTGGCCGTCGTGCTGGCCGTGGATGTTCAGCAGGGACGCGCCGATCCGCCGCAGCTGGGCTACCGTCACCGGCCTGCCGCCCGCGCGGCAGGCGTTTTTGCCGTCGGCATAAATCTCCCTTTGCAGCAGCAGCTCGCCATCCTCCGCCTGGATGCCGCACTCCTCCAGTGCCGCCAGGGGCGGCACGTCGGTGAATACGGCGCTGACAAACGACTTGGCCGCGCCGGTGCGGATCAGGTCCCGGCTGGTCCGCTGGCCCAGCACCGCGCCCATGGCGTCGATGACGATACTTTTGCCCGCGCCGGTCTCACCGGTCAGGGCGTTGAAGCCCTCATCGAAGGTGATGTCCGCTTCCTCGATGACGGCGATATTTTCAATGTGCAGTAACTGTAACACGATTCGCCCTCCGTTTCCTTGCCGCCGCGTAGCGGCGGCTGGGGACATTTTTCTTTTAGAAACATTTGCCGCTGCCGCGGCGGGGCCTTCTTTTCCCTTGTGGGAAAAGAAGCAAAAGCACCCTTAGGAAACTACGTTTCCTAAGAACTTTCCTGAATTACGGGGGAATTTGTTTTTTGCGCTAATCCTGTAGTCCGTCCGGTCTACCGAACTGCGGGTGTGGTTTCTGCTGCGGTGCGTCTATTTTAGGATGTAGAATTGGCCCCTACCGTATTACACGCGGGGAGCTCCCGGCGATGCGCGACTGGGAGGCAGTCATCATTAACAGGGCGTCAGCCGGAGTCGTTCAACCACCAAGCTAAAGATTACGGATTCCGACTCAGTGGCTGGATATCCCTCACCTGCACCCAATCCAAGGAAACTCCCCCGTATAGGGAAGCGGCACGCACGTGCCGCCCCGTCTAGGGATTCTTAAACCGTAGGTTTAAGCGCGTTTTTGCCTTCTTTTGTCGCGTGACAAAAGAAGGCGCGGAGTCCGGGGCCGCGTAGGTCCCGGGCTAGGTGAAGAACCAACTGCCCTGCCGCCGCGCAGCGGCGGCAAAGATTCATTTCAGCATCTCGTGGATCTCCTCGCAGAAGCTCCGGGCGGATTCTGTATCCTTCATCACCAGCAGCGCCGTGTCGTCGCCGGCCAAGCTCCCCACCATGTCGGCGATACTCATGCCGTCCAGCGCCGCCGCCGCAGCGTTGGCCAGACCGGCCATGGTCTTGATAACAATAATATTCTGGGCGTAGTCCACGCTGACGATGCTCTCCCGGAAAATGCTCCGCAGCTTATCTGCTACATTCAGGCGGTTCCGCTGGCTGGACACCGTATAGCGATACCGGCCCTGCCCGATGGGCTCCTTGATCAGATGCAGCTGCTTGATGTCCCGGGAAATGGTCGCCTGGGTGCAGCTGATGCCCTGCTCCAGCAGGCGCTGCTGGAGCAGCTCCTGGGTGTCGATGGGCTCCCGCTCCACGATCTCCAAGATCCTCCTTTGACGGTCATTTTTCATAGCCGATACCTCCTGTCATTTTTGTTCGCAAAATTTCGTATATGCTCTTATCGGTCAGCCGCAATAGCTCCGTTTCGTATCTTGAGCGGCAGATGCGCACCTTGTCCCCCTGCCGCAGGGCGAACGCTTTGCCGCCGTCCACCGACAGATAGACCTGCTTCCGGTTCTGTTCCGCCGGGGTGACGGTCACCGTTCCGGCGGCGGAGAGGACAAAGGATTTGGAGAATACCGAGTGGGCGCAGATGGGACTGATGACGAAATTCTGGGCCGTTGGCTCTACGATAGGGCCTCCCGCTGACAGGGAATATCCCGTGGAGCCGGTGGGCGTGGCCACCACCACACCGTCCCCGGAGAAGATGCCCAGCTGGTCCTCCCCTGTGTTGATCCGCAATCGCACCACCCGGGCCATGGCGCCCTTGGTGATGACCGCGTCGTTGAGCGCTCCGCCGGTGTAAACCGTCCGCCCGTCCCGCAGGACGGACACGTCCAGCATCATCCTCTTTTCCCTCCGGTAGCGCCCGGTGGCCAGGTTTTTCAGCAGGTCCAGTTCGCTCAGCTCCAGGTCGGACATGAACCCCAGACTGCCCAGGTTCACTCCCAGCACCGGCACACCCCGCATAGAGGCCGCGCGGGCCAGGTGCAGAATGGTCCCGTCCCCGCCGAAGGCGATCACCAGGTCACTGCCGCGCAGCTCCTGCTGCAAGGGCCGCAGGGGCACGTTGAACTGCCCGTCGCCGCCCTCCGGCTTGAAGGGCAGACAGTACACCGTCGTCAATCCTGTGCTCCGCAGGATGGCGTCCGCCTCCTTGGCCGCCGTCAGCCCCTTGTCCCGGTAGGGGTTGGGGCATAATATCACGCGCTTCATCATGCGCACCTCCGTGTCGTTCCAACAACAAATGAAGATCTACCAACGCTTCATGTTCTTTTCAAACTTTTCCGTATACGCTTGCTTTAACTCCCCGGCAGATATCCCATAGCACAGCAGCACATCGTTATAGTGCATGAGAACATCTGCCAATTCTTCCACAAGGCTTTTTCTTAATTCCGCATCGGCCAATGGTTCGGTGTCACCGTGCTTTTTGATAATGTCGATGACCTCTCCTACTTCGCCGATCATCCAAAGAAGTTTATTTTTCCCAGTCTCCGGAGCAATAGGTTCCCATCTATCCTTGTATTTATCTTGCAAGGTCCTTTGCATTTCCTGCATTTCGTTGATACTGAAATCAGTCATGATACTTTCTCCCATGAAATTCCGATCTGTGCACTACTTGTGCTCCAGCTCGCTGTGCGACGCCTCCACCAGCGCGGTGAGATCAAATGTCTTCTCCTCCCACGCTGCTTTCCGCAGCCAGCCCAGATACTCGATATTCCCTTCCGGTCCCCGGACGGGGGAATAGCTCAGGTCCAGCACGGTGAAGCCGCTCTCCCTGGCGTGCTCTAGGAAGTGCTCCAACACCTCCCGGTGGACGGCAGGGTCCCGGACTACGCCTTTTTTGCCCACCTTCTCCTTGCCCGCCTCAAACTGGGGCTTTACCAGGCAGACGACCTCTCCCCCGTCCTTCAGTACGTTGGCGATGGCGGGGAGGATCAGTTTTAAGGAAATAAAGCTGACATCCACACTGGAGAACTCCGGTTCCTCCGGGATGATCTCGTGGTTCAGGTAGCGGGCGTTGGTCCGTTCCAGGCAGACCACCCGCTCGTCGCTGCGCAGGCTCCAGGCCAGCTGGCCGTAGCCTACGTCTACGGCGTAGACTTTGCTTGCGCCGTTCTGGAGCATACAATCGGTGAAGCCACCGGTGGACGCGCCTACGTCCATACAGATTTTACCCGCTAATCCGATGGGCCACACCGCCATAGCCTTTTCCAGCTTCAGGCCGCCCCGGCTGACATAGCGCAGAGTGTTCCCGCGAATCTCAATTTCCGCTTCCGGGTCGATGGCGGTCCCGGGCTTGTCCATCCGCTGGCCGTTCACATATACCAAGCCGCTCATGATGGTGGCCTGGGCTTTCTGGCGGCTCTCCTGAAGGCCCTTCTCCGTCAGGAGAACATCCAGCCTGATCTTTTTGCTCATCCTGCCGCCTCCGCGATTTCTTTTTCCATGGCCTGATAAAATGCCGCGATGTGGATACCGTCTACCAGCGCGTGGTTGCACAGCAGGGACACCGGCAGCAGGACTTTACCCTCCTGGATAAAATACTTCCCGAAGGTGATCCTTGGATTGCTGTCCGCCGGACTGGGGACAGGCTGGACCAACGCCGTATAGCTCAGCCAGGGGATGGAAGATACAAAAAACTTTTCCAGCGTCTCCTCCGGTTCTTCTTCAATACTCGCCTGCTGTTTTGCCGCCTCCTGGGCCCGCCTGCCTTCGGCCAGATAGGCATAAAAGTCCGGGACGTCCTCCAGCGTGCAGTAGCAGTAGGTCCCGTCCTCCAGCGCCAGAGTGTGGGACACACGGCACCGGTCAAACTCTACGATCCCGCCTTCCTTGATCCTCTGCCGGAGTTCCGGCACGCTGTTGGCCGCATTGGCGGCGCAGTAACAGGCTGAGAGGAAGAATGGCAGTTTCTCGTCCTTTACTTTTTTCAGCAGTGCCGTGATGTCCACGTTGGCCGTAGTCCCCACGTAGGGGTAGGCAAAGCTGCTGAAATATGCAAAATGATCCCTTCGCTTATATGACGCCATATCAATGGTCCGGTATCCCATAGCAGTCTCCCTCTTACGCGATTCTTGCCGCCAGCTCCAATGCCAGCAGCGCGGCCTTATCTTTTCCGGTGATATTGGCGTCGCCGCTGAGACTCCTGGAATCCCACGCCTCGCCGTCCAAATTGTCCGCCGCGTGGAAGAAATGAAATACCTCTTTCCCCCGGAACTGCACCATCGCGGCCACCGCCGAACACTCCATATCCACGCACACACAGCCCTGGGCCTTACGACGGGCCATCTTTTCCGCTGTCTCACGGTACATGGCATCCGTGGTCCAGACCTTGCCCATGGTATAGCCGCATTTATGGCGGTCCAATATCTCAATAAATTCCTCCCGGTACTTAGGGTTCACTGTAATTTCATCCGATGGCGGCGCATAGTGGAAGCTGGTCCCCTCGTCCCGCAGGGCGGAGGTAGGAATGATGATACCGCAGTCCTCAATGGACCGGTCCAGCACGCCACAGGTGCCAAACAGCACCAGCTTCTCCACCCCCATGGCAAACAGGTCCTCCAGCATCCCCACGCAGGCCGGAGCGCCTACATCGGCCTCATACAGGGCAATATCCTTCTCTTTATACCTCGCCCGATAGACGGGGATCACCAGATTGGCCGTCTTGGTCAGCGCGATCTCCTCCGCCCCAAGCCGTTCAACCATCCGGTAAAAGGTTTTCCGGGCAAAGCAGGACACCGCCACCTTCGGACAGTCCGCAACAGGGGCGTGTGTGTCCGACGGATTGATGACTGCCATCGGGTTTGGGTCAAATTCGTGTAATAACATTTCTCTCTCCTTATCGCTCACAGGGAAGCCAGCCGCTCTCCCAGTTCCCGGTATATCCGGCCGCACAGTTCGGTCACGGATTCCCGGTTTTCCTGCAAATAGGCGTATAAGCGCGCACAGGCCGCATTGGCCTTGTCCCATTCTTCTTTTGTGATCGCGCCCTCTGCCAGGGCCGCGTCCAGCTCGTCCTGGTCCAGGACGTACAGCTCTCCCCGGCTGTTTACCACGATGTCCAGGTACATATCTGCAAACCATGGGTTTTCCGGGGCATCGAACCGGTTGCCGCCAGTAATATCGAAATAGATCTGGATGAGGCGGCCCTGATCGTCGTACATGGCCGTCAGCCAGAAGGGCTGTCCCTCCAGCGCAATCTGCACCCAGGCGTAGTCCTTCTCCACAATCAGAGCGTCCTCGCCCGCGTCGTGGACAACCAGCGGCCCGGTCACCTCCCGGATGACCAGCAGGCTCTCCTTGCCTCTGAGGCCGTGCATCCGGCAGTCCCGGCTGATGTACTCACGCCGGAGGATGCGGCGCCAATCGGTGCGGCGCATGTCTTTTTTATTCATCCCGGTTCCCTCCGTTCCGGCTTCCCAGGCAGTATGGGCACACGTCCCGGCAGGCGTGGCAGGAGATGCACCAGACCTGCTTTTCCTTATCGTCACCGAAGGCGTGGTCCCAGCAGGTCTGCTGGGCCAGTTCCGCTCCGTCCAGCGCATTCACCGGGCAGACCTCTACGCACTTCCCGCAGTCATTGCACAGCGGTTCTTTCATTTCATCGGGGGTCAGCTCCGCCCCGCACAGGACGCACCCCAGCCAGACCATGCTGCCCAGCTCCGGGGTGATCAGCAGCGAGTGCCGCCCAACGGTCCCAAGCCCCGCCGCCTGGGCGGCGTGCTTCTGGGAGACGATGGAACGCCACCGTCCGGTACGTTCGTCCCACTGGCTCTCATTGGTGGGGATCGGCACGCATTTCACGCCCCGTTTCTCCATCTCAATGCAGAGATCCAGGGCGATGGCGTCCATCTTCGCGGTGATGGAATTGCGCACTCTGGTATAAACGACCGGCGTTTGGCACTCCAGCGCTGCCGCCGGAAACCGGCAGGCGAAGGAAACCACGGATTTACACCCCGGCCATACGTCCAGCGGGTGATAGCCCTCCGGCGCGTCCGTGAAGCGGTCCAGGCTGGCAATTCCGCACAGCTCCGCGCCGAGAGAAGCCAGAAATTCCTTCACTTCTTGACTGGTCATGCCGTCCCTCCTGTCATCTCAGCTTTTTGGACAAGTAGAGCACCAGATCGTCGTCATTGCAGCAGGCTCCATAAGGCTGGCAGATCTCGTCCCGATACCACACGCCGCTGCCGTCCGGCACATATCCCCGCCGCACATACATCCGCTGGGCGCTGCCATAGCCGCTGTGCAGTCCCACGCCCAGGCAGACCACGGCGGACTCCTCTGCCGCGATCTTCTCCGCGGCATCCATCAGCTTTCCGCCGACGCCGTTCCTGCGGAACTTCTCCAATACGCCGAAATCTACGATCTCCGGCCAGTCTTTTCCGGCAAATGGGCCATGCTCCGCCCGGTGGTAGACATTGATATATCCCGCCACCTGTCCGCAGTACTCCGCCGCAAGTGGAATACACCGTCCCGCCTCCTGGTCACGCAGGCGCATCCTGTGTTTTTCCGTCGTATCGCCCCAGCCCTGGGCAATCTCACCTTCTGCAAGCATCCTGACATCAGATTCAATCATATTCCGGATCAATATCGTATCATCTGAATAGAAAATCATGGAATATTCCTCATTTTTGCAGCAGGTTCAGGACTGCTTCTGCTACGCCCGCCGCGTCCAGTCCCAGCAGCTCACGCAGCTGGGACACTGTTCCCTGGGGGGCGAAAGCATTTTTCAAATTCTGCAAAACCAGCGCCCTGGGTGCGGTTCCCGACCGGATCAGGGCCGCCGCAAGCTGCTGCCCGATGGAACCGTTTTCGTTGCAGTCCTCCAGCACCAGCAGCCGCCCGGTGCGTTTTACTGATTCCGCTATTGCGCCGGTATCCATGGGCGCGATGCGGTTAAGTTTTATGACTTCTGCGCTGACGCCCTTTTCATTCAGCAACTCCGCAGCTGTCAGGATCTCGTCCGTCAGCGTTCCATAGGAAACCAGTGTCACGTCCGTCCCCTGCCGGAGGATCGACGTACTTTCCCCATTCCACGCCGGGTACTGCCGGGTTTCGCCGCCTCTGGGATAGCGGACGGCCACCGGACCCTCCATATCGACGGCGGCACGCAGCATGGCTTTCAATTCCTCGAAGCAGGCCGGGCACAGCACCGTCATACCGGGGATCTGGGTCAGATAGCCCACGTCCTGGCACCCGTGGTGGGTGGGGCCGTCGGAGCCTACCAGCCCTGCTCGGTCTACCGCCAGCACTACGTGAAGCTGCTGAAGCGCCACGTCATGGAGCAGCATATCGAAGCCCCTCTGTAAAAATGAGGAGTACACCGCGAACACCGGGACCATCCCCTGCTTGGCCATGCCCGCAGCCATCGCTACCGCGTGGCCCTCGGCAATGCCTACGTCAAAAAAGCGCCTGGGCCAGGCGGAGGCGAACTCCTGCAAGCCCGTGCCCTCCGCCATGGCGGCGGTGACGGCGCAGATCCGCTTGTCCTGCCCCGCCAGCTCTACCAGTTCGTGGCCAAGGATATAGGAAAAGTCCACTTTCCGCTCCTGGCCCGGCCCCTTTGCAGGGTCGAAGGGCGATACGCCGTGGCTGCGCTCCGGCTGGCGCTCGGCGGGCCCGTAGCCCTTGCCCTTTACCGTGCGCACATGGAGCAGTACCGGACAGTTCATCTCCTTCGCCCAGGCCAGGGTGGTGCAGAGCTGTTCCACATTGTGCCCGTCCACAGGGCCCAGGTAGGTGAAGCCCATATCCTCGAACATGGAGCAGGGATAGATGGCCCGCTTGATGCCGCGCTTTACCCGGTGGTTGAATTGATACAGCTTCCGCCCGCCGGGCACGTGCTCCAGCACCGCCCGGTAGCCCTTCTTGAACCGGTAGTACCCCGGCCGCAGGCGCAGGCGGCTGAGATGGGTGGCTACGCCGCCAACGTTGGGATCAATGGACATGCCGTTGTCGTTGAGGATCACCACCAGCGGCTCGCCGGAGGCTCCCGCGTCGTTGAGCCCCTCGTAAGCCAGCCCGCCGGTCAGGGCGCCGTCCCCCAGCAGGGCCGCTACGGCGTAGTCCTCCCCCAGCAGCTTCCTGGCCCGGGCCATGCCCAGCGCCACGGAAACTGAGTTGGAGGCGTGGCCCGCTATGAAAGCATCGTGGACGCTCTCCTCCGGCTTGGGGAAACCCGACAGTCCGCCCAGCTGCCGCAGGGTCTCGAACAGCTCCCGCCGTCCAGTGAGGGCCTTGTGGACGTAGCACTGGTGGCCTACGTCGAAGACCAGGCGGTCACGCTCCGTATTATAGACCCGGTGGAGGGCTACCGTCAGCTCGACAGCCCCCAGGTTGGAGGCCAGGTGCCCGCCGGTACGGGCTACGCTCTCCACCAGAAACTGCCGCAGCTCCGTGCACAGCTGCTTCAGCGCTTCGCTGTCCAGCTGCTTCACATCCGCCGGGGAAGAAATATGCTCTAAGATCAAGGAAAAGTCACCTCTTTTTATTACGGCTGAACAGATGTAAGAACCGCCCCACCAGCTGGAGCACCGCCGTGCTTTTAGCGATGGCGAAGCTCTTGCCCAAGGCCTTTCCGCCGATGGTCAGGCCGGAGGCCAGCGCCGTCACCGCAAGGGACAGCACCATTCCGGGCACTCCGACAGCCGCCTGCATCCGCACCACGATCACCGCCACGGTGGAACCCGCGATAATGCCGCAGATGTCCCCCACCACGTCGTTGCAGAGACTGGAGACCTTATCGGCCTTGCGGATCAGGGAAATGGCCTCCTTCGCCCCCGGCGTCTTGCGGGCGGCCATGGAGTGGAAGGGCTTTTCATCCGCCGCCGTCACCGCCGTGCCTATGATATCAAAGAAAATACCCAGCAGGACAAACGCCAGCAGCACCCCGAAGGCTACCGCCAGTCCCGCCCCGTCCAGCGCCCGGTCGGAGGCCAGGCTCAGCACGGCGGACAGCACCACCGCGATGAAAAACACCTGCACTGCCCAGCGGCCGGGGGATTTTACCTGCTTTTCCTTCTTTTTGGGTTTCTTCTTGTTATTGTCGCCTGTGTCCAAGAAATGTTCTCCTCACTTTCCCGTTATTTCTGTTCACTGATATACAGACTGGCCCGGTTCTGGATCAGCTCCGCCGTCTCGTCCAGAGTCTTATCTCCGCGAAGTAAGAAGCTGTATTCATAGGCTGCCCAGCCGGCCAGCATCTCTGCCACGCCGCCCTCCAGTGGAACGCGCAGCAGCCGGGCCTCCGGTTTCACACTATTCTTCAACTAGAAGTGCAATATCGTCACTGTGCGGAAATCTTGGAATTGCAACCACGTACAGGGCGATATTAAAGTTCTTTTGATACTTTTTCTTTCAATTATAGGGACGCTGGGTCAGCCTTACTCAATGTTGCGTAGTTTCAAGCATTTCCAGCGTTCCGCTACCTCTGCTGATACAGTTTCAAGCGGTTTGAAACTGTATCGATTGTGTACTAAATTGTGTACTGCTCTCTCTTGCGTAGAAGAATATCAATTCCACAACTTCCTTATAAAAAACGGAATTTATATGATATTGATACGTTGAAGTCCAAAACTCAATCATTAAATTGCTTGACACGAAAGTCCATGCCGCCAATCTGCTCTATGCGTTCGCTTGCAAAAGGCTGCATGTCCTTTCGCACGGTAACGATACTTAACCGATCATAGCCAAGGCGGTGATAGAGCCGCAGCGCAGGAATGTTGTCTGGAATCACGTCCATACAGATCCCCTCCACGCCGCGCTTTTGCAATACTTCTTCCACAAGCCCAATGGCTTTGGTGGCAATGCCCTGTCCTCGCAAACTTTCCTCCACAAAGATATCCTCAATCCAACAGACCTCTGGCCCCCGCCAGTTGAGACGTATAAATCCTACTGACACCCCATCACCGAGAATGTCATAAAGCTCATTATCTTCTTTGGTCCAGTTGGCAAGATTTTCCCGGGCCGTTGTATCATCAATCTGCGAATGATGTACACGGAAAAACGCAATGATGGAGCGAAGCATTGTTTTTTCGCTCGTGCCGTCATATGGCTTGAGTATAATTTCCATCTGATATTCCTCCACAAATATCGATTTATCGTTCTGTGTGGTAACAAAGCACTTGTGTACTTTTTGTGTACCAGTCACCACTTGAATCTATAAAACCATTGCAATTCAACGAGTACGAGCGGTTGACACCTTTAACTTTCAAGAAAAAGTATCCGCGCCCAATAAAAATCAGGCGAGGGCAGAGCCCTCGCTGAAAAAGCTAAACGCCGGCAGCAAATGAAGTAAATCTTACGGCTTAGGTACGGGCTGGATTTCCCCGGGGCGCACCCCTCGTTGCCGATCGGGCGGTTTCCCTTTCGGCGCCCCGGCGCGGCGTTGCCCACCGCGCTGCCCGACTGCCACTTAGTCCGCACTGCAATCCCTCATCTGCCCAGTGACGACAGCCTAGGTGTTTTCCACCGCAGTCAAACCGCTTCTTAGCCTCTTTTGCAGGCGGGGTTTCATGGAGCAATAGCAGCCCCTCCCTGGCCGGGGAAGGACTGGGTAATTCTCCGATCCGCCAAGCCCACGCAAGGCAGGCTACATCTGCACACAGCGTTCACGGCTCAAGGCCGGGTAGCACCGCAATACAGGTTTCTACCCTGAGTCGTACACAGGTCGAAGTACCGCAAAGGGAGTACGCCCATGCACAAGTTCAGGTCTCCACGACCGCAGGGTCGGCTTCCCCATGCCATTGGGGAACGCCCTACGGCCGCAAGCGCGGGGAGTCCGCGCTTTCCACCCAGCACCCACCCCAAACTGGGCGTTTGCAGCAGGCACCAGGGGTTTCACAGCTATGCCCTTTGAAGGCTTTTTAGGTCCTCCTTCGGAAGCGGCAGATCTGACTAGGATACTGCGCCGTCGTTTAGCGGGTGTAGTATACCATATCCCGGTTGAATATTCAAGAGATTATACAAATTTTTCAATATATTTACAGTTTATTCATGATGGACTGTCCCGCAAAAATCCCCTCCCGGACCGTCCGGGAGGGGATCATTCCATCAGTTCTTATATACCGCCGTCATGCCCTTATAGGTCATGTAGCAGTCCAGCTTGGACACCACCTCGAAGGGGGCGTGCATCGCCAGCACCGGCACGCCGGCGTCCAGGGTGTCAATGTTCCGGTTGGCCATGTAGCCCGCCACGGTGCCGCCGCCGCCGGCGTCCACTTTGCCCAGCTCGGCCATCTGCCAGATCACGCCGTTTTCGTCAAAGATCCGGCGGACATAGGCCACCAGCTCGGCGGAGGCGTCGGACGCGCCGCCCTTGCCGCGGCTGCCGGTGTACTTGCACAGACCGATGCCATAGTTCACGAAGGAGGAATTCCGCTTCTCGAACACATCCCCAAAGTTGGGGTCAAAGGCCGCCGTCACATCGGCGGACAGGCAGAAGCTCTTTTCCAGGCAGGCCCGCACCGGAACGTCCTGGCCTGCGCACAGGTCCTCCATGAAGGTGTCAAAGGCCCGCGTCAGCATTCCGGACACGCCCACGGAACCGATCTCCTCCTTGTCCGCCAGCACGCACACCGCCGTCTTGGCGGGGGCTTCGTCCAGATCCAGCAGCGCCTTCAGCGCGGCGTAGCCGCACACCCGGTCGTCGTGGCCGTAGGCGCCGATCAGGCTGGCGTCCAGGCCGATGTCGGTGGCCCTGGCCGCCGGGACCGCCTCCAGCTCGGCGGAGATGAAGTCCTCCTCGGTAAAGCCGTACTTCTCGTTCAGCCGCTTCATGACGGCCAGCTTCACCCGGTTCTTCTCCTCGCCCTCCACGGGCTCGCTGCCCACCAGGATGTTCAGCTGCTCACCGGCAATGCCCTCATCCAGGGTTTTCTTGCTCTGCTCCTTGGCCAGATGGGGCAGCAGGTCGCTGACCACCAGCTTGGGCTCGTCACCCTCGCCGATGACCACGTTGACCGTCGTGCCGTCCTTCAGCGCCACCACGCCGTGGACCTCCAGGGGCACGGTCACCCACTGGTACTTCCGGATGCCGCCGTAGTAGTGGGTCTTGAAGTAGGCCAGCTCATTGTCCTCATAGAGGGGGCTGGGCTTCAGGTCCAGCCGGGGGCTGTCGATGTGGGCGGCGGTGATCTGCGCGCCCTCAGCCAGGGACTTCTGCCCGATGACCGCCAGCAGCAGCATCTTGCCCCGGTTATTGAGGTAGACCTTGTCCCCGGCTGTCAGCTCCATGCCCCGCTCATAGGCCCGGAAGCCCTTCTCCTCCGCCAGGCGGATGCCCTCCCGGACGCACTCCCGCTCGGTTTTGGCGGCGTTCATGAACGCCTTGTAGCCCTGGCAGTAGGTCTCCATGGCTTCCCGCTCCCCGGCGGGCATCCGGTCATAGCCGTTCTTTTTCTCCATCAGGAGTGACTCTTTCTTCGTTTCCATCATTCTTCTCTCCTTTATTTATTGATCATTGCTACTAAATTCTGGAAAAATGAACGCATCAGCGCCTCGAACGCCTCCCGGTCCTCCTCCTGGTTCTCCAGCAGGAAGGTGCAGTTGGCCCGATACCAGTCCGTGCTTTTCTGCGCATCGATCCTGGCTCTGGCTTGCTCCTCGGTGAGGCCGTCCCTGGCCATAATACGTTTCAGACGGATGGCGGGGGATGCCGTTACGGCCACCGTGGCGGCGCACAGTTCCCCCATCCCGGATTCTACCAGATTGATGGCATCAATGGCAAGCCCTTTTTGAGAACATTTTTGAATTTTTTGTTTTACAGCTGCGGACATGGCAGGAAATACGATGCCGTCGAGCTTCGCCAGCTCTCTCTCATCGCTGAACACCCTCTGCGCCAGCGCCCGCCGGTCCAGACTGCCGTCCGGCAGAAATACCTCTCCAAAGGCGTCCCGCAGGCCCTGCCGCAGGTCTTCGTCCGTCCGCAGCATCTGGTAGTACAGCGCGTCGCAGTCCACGATCTCAAAGTCCATTTCCGCCAGGACCTCCAGGGCGGTGGTCTTTCCCGCTCCGGTGGGGCCGGTGATGCCGATGACGGTCATATCTCCGCCTCCCCAAAACCGATCACGCCAGTATGTTTCCCCATCTTTTCCTGCATATACCGGGCCGTCTGCCCGTATACTGCGGTACGATAAATCCAATGGCAATACACAAAATCACTCCCCCGCCTCCGCCAGCTTCGCTGCCTGGTCGGCTGTGGTCAGGGCGTCGATAATGGGGTCCAGATTGCCGTTGATGACAGAATCAATGGCGAAATTCTTTACGTCTCCTGTCAGCCGGTGATCTGTGACCCTCCCCTGGGGGAAGTTATAGGTCCGGATGCGCTCGGACCGGTCGCCGGCCCCCACCTGGCTCTTCCGCTGGGCGGCGATGGCGGCATTCTGCTTCTCCAGCTCCGCCTCGTAGAGGCGGGTGCGCAGAATCTGCATGGCCCGGTCCTTGTTCTTATACTGGCTGCGCTCATCCTGGCACTCCACCACCACGCCGGTGGGCAGATGGGTGATACGGATGGCGGACTCTGTCTTGTTGATGTGCTGCCCGCCCGCGCCGGAGGAGCGGAAGGTGTCGATCTTCAGGTCGCCGGGGTCAATGTGAAAGTCCACTTCCTCCGCCTCCGGCAGCACTGCCACCGTGGCGGCGCTGGTCTGGATGCGGCCCGAGGACTCCGTCACCGGCACCCGCTGGACCCGGTGGGCCCCGCTCTCGTACTTGAGACGTGACCAGGCCCCCTCGCCCTCAATGATGCACTCGATGGTCTTGATGCCCCCCAGCTCTGTCTCGCTGCGGCTGGTGACTTCCAGCTTCCACCCCCGGCTCTCCACGTACATAACGTACATCCGGAACAGGTCGGCGGCAAACAGCATGGCCTCCTCGCCGCCTACGCCGCCGCGGATCTCCATAACCACGTTTTTTCCGTCGTTGGGGTCCTTGGGAAGCAGAAGGATCTTTAACTCCTCGCTCAGCCGCTCCATGTCCGCTTTGGCTTCCTGGATCTCCTCCTGGGCCATCTCCTTCATCTCCGGGTCACCCAGAAGCTCCTGGGCGGAGGCCAAGTCGGACTCCGCTTTCCGGTAGGCGCGGTAGGCCTCCACCACCGGCTCCAGCTCCTTCTGCTCCCGGGTCAGGCGGCGCAGGAGGTCCGGGTCGCCGTAGGTGGCGGGGTCCTCCATCTGGCTGACAATGGCCTCCAGGCGGTCGGAGATCGCCTGCAATTTATCCATCATTGCTTGTCTTCTCCTTTCCGGCCTCCCGGACGCTGGTCAGAAACTCGTCCCGCCAGAAGGTAGAGCCCACCGTATTGGGCCGGATGGTCACTGCGGAGATCCGGGGGGAGCGGACGTACATGTCCATCTGATCGAAGACCTCCTCGTAGCGGACGTCGCTGCCGCGGGTGAGGACATAGGCGGCTCTCCGTATCTCCCCGCCATACTGGCCGAGAAAACTCCGCACCGGGGCGGAGCACCGCCCCGCCCAGACGGGGCTTCCAATGATGACTAGGTCATAGACGTCCAGGGGGAACGCCGTCTTGATGGGCTTTACCGGCGGCAGGCGGCGGGACATGGCCTGCATCCCGCTGCGGAGCCAGCCGGTCAGGCCGGCGCGGTCCACGCCGTCATCCAGCTTGATTAGTTCGCATTTCAGCTCTTGGGCTATTTCTTTCATCAGCTTTTCGGTGTTTCCGGTTCTGCTGTAGTAGACGCACAGAGTATATGGCATCGTTTTCCACCTCTCTATCTGTGCCGCCCCTGCGGGGCGGCGCCTGCTTCCAATCTTATATTTAGCTCCGGGCTTCCGCGCCCGGACGACGGCCTACTTTTGTCACGCGACAAAAGTAGGCAAAAACGCGCTTAGGAAACTACGTTTCCTAAGAACCTTCCTAAATTACGGGGGAAATTGTTTTTTGCGCTGATTCTGTAGTCCGTCCGGCCTACCGGACTGCGGGTGTGGTTTCGCCTGCACTGCGTCTATTTCAGGATGTTGACTTGGTCCCTACCATATCACGCGAGGGGAGCTCCCGGGGTGCAATGTTGATAGATTTGTCGTCTATCCGCAATCTGTGTAGGGGCGAGCATTGCTCGCCCGCTTCTACAGGGCATATGAGCACCATCTGATGCGACATCTGTAGGGGCCGATGTCCCCATCGGCCCGCCCTGCGGAATCTGTGATTCCCCTCACTAAAAAACCAGCTCCGCCGCCACGCCGAAAGCGTCACGGATATAGTAATTGATGGTCAGCGGCAGATACCGCGCCGGCATATGCGCCGCCACCGGCACCATATTCCCCGATAGATACATCGACGCCCGGCACAGATGGTAGTCGCTGGACACCACCGCAAGATTGTCTGTGGTATCAATTCCGCGCTCCGCCAGCAGGGTCAGGGAATATTGGATGTTCTCCTTCGTATTGTTCGCCTGCTCCTCCAGGATGATTCTCTGCGCATCCACTCCGTGGGCGGTCAGCCAGTCATACATGCACTGCGCCTCGCTGATTGCCTCTCCCCGACCCTGGGAGCCGGAGACCACAATGGGGATGTCCGGCCTGTCCTGGANGTAGGCCANGGCAGCGTCCAGGCGNGTCCGCAGGCTCAGGGACGGNTCGGTNCCGTTGACNCCNGCGCCCAAAACGATGACNGCCGCCACNGGCGTCTCGNTGTCCGTCCTCGCCCAGGANATCACCCGNATCTCCATNACNGCGAAAAACAGNAATCCCNCNGCCAGCAGCGCAAGGAACCCCCNCCGCGNCCACAGCNCCCAGCGGCGCTTCTCNTTCCATTGCGTCAGCACNCCCAGGATNGNCAGCACTGCCGCCGCACAGCAGAACAGGAACCCCGTAAACCGCANGGANGTGANCACNAACAGCATCANNNCNCCCAGCAGGAGGGAAATTCCNGCCAGAATATANTAAATCCTCCCGGATTTTTTCACGCCTCCGCCTCCTCGGCCAGCTTCTCCCAGCGNTCCATCAGCTCCATCAGCTGNGNGTCCAGGGCCTCTTTCCTGGCGTAGGCCTCGCTGTACTTCTCATAGTCGCAGGCATTNGCCTCCATCTCGGCCTCCGCCGACTTGATCTCCGCNTCCANCTTCTCCATGTCACGCTCACAGATGGTCANCTGCTTGCGGGCGTTCTGCTGGGCGCGGTTNCCCTTGGGAGCGGCCTTNGGCTTCTCCTCTNTTTTNTCCTGCCGGGNNTGNGTNTGNGCCAGGGCNTTTTCNCGCTCCTTGATCTCCTTATACCGGGGGAAGGAGACGGGATAGTCGGTGATGACGCCGTTNTCCAGNTCCCAGATNCGGGTNGCGAAACGGTTGATGAAGTAGCGGTCGTGGCTGACGAACAGCAGCGCNCCCTCGTANGCCTCCACCGCNTCCTCGATCCACTCNCGGGACGCGATGTCCANNTGGTTGGTGGGCTCGTCCAGNATCAGNAGNTTGATCTCCTCGTCCATCAGCATACANAGCCNCAGACGGCTCTGCTCGCCNCCGGAGAGGACGGAGACGGGCTTGAACACNTCCTCNCCCCGGAAGTTGAACGCNCCCAGACGGTCCCGGGCNGCCTGGGTGGTCATGCCGTGCTTGGCGTAGAGCATNGTATCCACCAGATTGCGTTCCGGGTTGTCGAAGTGGATNATCTGGGGCAGATAGGCNATNCGGACNGTNGGGCCGAAGCGNACCCGGCCANNNTCCGGCTGTTCCTCGCCCATGAGGATTTTNAGCAGGGTGGATTTNCCCGTGCCGTTGTCGCCGATNAGGGCGATNCGNTCGCCGCCCTCCACCAGCAGNTNCAGGTCNTGGAACAGNCGGCGGNCNCCGAANGATTTCTCCAGGTNCTTGATGTGCANNACCTCGTCGCCGGANAACTCCTTCTCCCCGAAGCGCTGGGTCATGGNCCGGGCCTTGGNGGGCTTTTCCGTCTGGCGGATGCGCTCNATGCGGCGCTCCATGGAGAANGCNCGCTTGTGGAGCTTGTCGTTNCCCATNAAGGCCCACAGNTGGAGCTTGTCNGCCGCCTCCTGGAGCTGCTTGATCTTGGCCTGCTCCTTCTCGTACTGCTTCAGNTTTTCCTGATAACGCCGCTCTTTTTCGATGGCGTANAAGGTGTAGTTGCCGGGGTAAAACTCNGCCTTGCCGTCCAGGATTTCCACNACNCGGTTGATGGTNCTGTCCAGNAAATAGCGGTCNTGGCTGATGGCCACCACNGTNCCCTTGAACCGGCGCACNTANTCCTCCAGCCACTCCACGGCGTGGAGGTCCAGGTGGTTGGTNGGCTCATCCAGGAGCAGGATATCCGTNTCCTCCAGAATNAGNCGGCCCAGGTTCACTCTTGTCTTCTCTCCGCCGGAGAGACTGTCAAAGAGCTGGGAGCGCATTTCCGGGGGAATAGACAGGCCATTAGCCACCTTGCCCACGGCGGTGTCGGTGTCGTAGCCGCCGATGCCCTCGAATTTGGCGGACAGCTCGCCGTAGCGNTTGAGCGTCANNTCNCTGCTGTCCCCCGCCGCCATGGCGGCGGCCAGTTTCTCCATCTCCTCCGCCAGCTTCTGGTGCCGGGCGAAGGCGGTGTGGAGCACGTCGTCCACGGTGTANCCCTCAGGATACACCGGGATCTGGGANATCAGGCCGATGCGGCTGTTTTTGGCGATGACCACATCGCCCTCNTCGGCCTCCAGCTCCCCCGTCAGGATTTTGAATAATGTGGATTTCCCCGCGCCGTTCCGGCCTAANAGGCCGACCCGCTCGCCGGTCTCCACCTGGAAGGTGATCCCGTCTAAGATGTTATTNCCAATCTCAAAAGATTTTTTTAATCCATTTACACTGATTTCTATCATGTTNGTACCTGTTTCTATTCTCGCTGCNCAGGCAGCGNCTGGCNNGCNGTGCNNGCCNTANTCAAACGGATATTCCCGCAGATAATCCGCCATCAGATCAAAGCGTCCGAAGAAATGGGACGCTTTCAGCAAAAGCGCGTCCCCGGGGGCAAAGAGGGACAGCAGNTCCTCCTTNNCCGCCTCNCGGTCGGGATACCAGCGNACGTCGGGACATCCGTTCTCCCGGGCGGCGGGGACCATCCACTCTTTGCTGCGGGGGCCGACAGCCAGGAGGANGTCTATNCCCCATCTCCCTNCCGTGCGGCCCACGGAGGTATGGCCGGGTCCTTCGGCGGAGCCAAGCTCGGTCATATCNCCCAGNAGGGCGATGCGCTTACCGCCGGTGTGGCGGGAGAGGATGCGCAGGTCCGCCTGGACAGATTGGGGGTTGGCGTTGTAGCTGTCGTTGATCATGAGCCTGCCGCCGGGAAGGTGCTCCACCCGCAGGCGGTTGTCCGCAGGGGCGTAAGACTCGATGCCGCGGATAATTTCCTCCCTGGTCAGGCCCAGGCGCTCCGCCGCCAGGATTGCCGTTGCGGCCAAAGCGGCCATGTGGCTGGCAGGAGAGGGAATCTCCAGGGGATAGAGGTCCTTTTTCGTTTTGACCGTGCAGCGCAGGCTCTCCAGGCCGTTGAAGCCGTCAAAGTGTTCCACCTGAGCGTCATAGCGGACNTCGGGAAATCCTCCGAAACCGGCGTAGGCCGTCTCGCAGTCCAGCTTGAGAGTATTCAGCAGCTCGTCGTCCCCATTGAGGACCGCCAGCCCGCCGGGGCGCAGGTTCTCAAAAATCTCCGCTTTGGCGTGCAGGATGTCCTCCCGGCTGCCGAAGTGGGAGAGGTGGACGTCGCTGATGCAGGTNATGATGGCGATGTCAGGCCGGATGGCCTGGCCCAGCCAGCGGATCTGGCCNAACTCGTCCATGCCCGTCTCGATNACCGCCGCCTGGTGNTCCGGGGTCAGGGACAGCAGNGTNANGGGNGCNCCGATGTCGCCGTTGAGNTTNCCNGGNGTTTTCANGGTGTTGTANNNCTGGGACAGGACNCCCGCCAGCAGCTCCTTGAGGGTAGTCTTCCCCATGCTGCCGGTGATCTGNACAATGGGGATGTCAAACTGGTTCCGATACCAGGCGGAAAGGTCCCGCAGGGCGCGTTTGGTGTCCTCTACCAGGATNTANGCCTTGTCNTNCCGGACNTTNTTGGNCAGNCTGGCGCAGAAGCANCCCGCCGCGCCCNTNTCCANNGCCATGTCGATATAGTCGTGNCCNTCGAANCGCTCCCCNGCCAGNGGNACNAACCANGCNCCNTCNNNAATNGTNCGGCTGTCGGTGGANACGGCNGNAATCNNTGTATNTTCATCGCCGAACAGNACGCCCTGNACGGCNTCGCNGATCTGAGCGGTNGTCATGGGAATCATGATGNTATTCCTCCTCNNTTCGGCNNTGGGCCGCAAAATANGCGTCGCACCAGTNGTGCCATTTCTCCNCCTGCTCCTGNGGNCTGTAGAGGGCCATGTCGCGGATATGGTAAATCCCGCGNTTTCTGGCCTCCCGGACAAAACCGTCAAGTCCTNCCCATCCGGGGNTATCGACTGTCATTGCCGTGCGNAGGCCCTGCCGCCACGCCTCGTACAGCCGGGTGTGTCCATCCANTATNCACANNGTACNNTCCTCTAGGGTCGTTACCGGGATTACTACATCAGCGGCGGTATGGATGAAATGCCGCACNGCCGCGCATTTCTCCCGGTCCACGGAGAACTGGGAAGGCTGGAGGCTGTCGATCTCCACTTCCCGCTGTTCCACAGGCGGCAGGCGCAGGAGACATTTTCCTGCTTCGTCATAGAATGTTGTGATATGGCTGGCGTAGAAACGAAAATCGCCCACGACCTCCTCTACCGCCGCCGGGGACAGTTCTGCCGCGCTGACAACGGCCTCATGACTGGAGATCACCCGGAAGGCCCAGGGGGCGCCGTCTACCAGNAACGCGCCGTGCTGATACAGCACCTCCTGCGGGAAGCGGGGATCGTTATAAGTATCAATTCTCTTAATTTCCACTGTCTTTGCCTCCTGNGGCNGACATTCATACAGAATATAGTATAGCATAAGCGATTGGGAAATACAACCAGNCNGGGCAATTTTAGCACTCCGCTTGTCCGAGTGCTAAAATTCACAGACCNGACATAATATCAACTGGATTTGTTCATAATCCCAGGGCATACTATGGGCATAAACAAAAAAGAAATCGGAGGTTTTTAACCATGTTTGAAATGATGCCTTTTACCCACAATCGCGGCGTNGACCTGTACCGTCCCTTCCGTGACCTGGAGGAGCTGGAGCGCAGCCTGTTCGCNGGAAACGGCGTGACCGCCTTCAAGACCGACATCCGTGACACCGGCGACGCCTACGTCCTGGAGGCCGACCTGCCCGGCATGAAGAAGGAGGACATCCACATTGATATCGACGGCGAGCGGCTGTCCATCAGCGCCGAGCGCAACGCCGTCAAGGAGGAGAAGGACGAGAACGGCGGGTATATCCGCTGTGAACGGACCTATGGCTCCTTCTCCCGGAGTTTTGATATTTCCGGCATCCGCGCCGAAGACATCTCCGCCGCCTACGAGGACGGCGTGCTGAAGCTGACGCTGCCCAAGCAGATCCAGCGTACGCCGGAGAGCAGAAGGCTGGAGATCCAGTAACAGCTGCAAAAACCCGGAGCCAACAGGCTCCGGGTTTTTTATTTTCTGCTCATTGCTCTGCCAGGATCTTCTGCACGTTCTCCCAGCCCTCGCTGTCAAAGACGCGGTCCCGGAAATAGAATTTCCGGTCCTCCTCCGTGATCTTCCGGATCACCCGGCAGGGATTCCCGGCGGCAACCACCCAGTCGGGGACATCCTTCGTCACCACGCTCCCCGCGCCAATAACGGTGTTGCTTCCAATGTGTACGCCCGGGCAGATGACGGTGTTCCCGCCGATCCACACGTTGTCCCCGATGGTGACCTCGATGCCGTACTCATAAGCCGTGTTGCGGATGGCCGGATGTACCGGGTGGCCCGCCGTGTAGATGGCCACGTTGGGGGCCATCTGGCAGTTGTCGCCGATGACTACCTTCGCCACGTCCAGGATCGTACAGTTATAATTGGCGAAAAAGTTTTTCCCAACCTCAATATGGGTCCCGTAGTCGCAGTAAAACGGCGGATTGATGAATGCCCCCTCCGATTTGCCCAACAGCTCCTTTATGATCCGGGCCAGGTTCTCATAGTCGGACCGATCCGCCGTGTTCAGTTCCTGCGTCAGCCTTCTGGCCCGCTTCATCTCCTCCCCGACTTCCCTGTCGGCGATGTAGGGCAGCTGTAGATCCCTTCGCTCTCTGTTTGTCATATCAACTTCTCCTTGTCTTTATACTGCTGTATTCACAGGCTGTGGAATATGAACTTCATTTTATCACAGGTACAGAAGCGCCGGAATCCCAATTCCCGCAGCAGCGCCTTTCCTTCGGTAATGTACGCGCCCAGATGCGCCGGCGCATGGCTGTCGCTGCCGATGGTGATAATCTCGCCGCCCAGGGAGCGGTACAGCTTCAGTATCTCCACGGACGGAGTCGTGTCCTTCAGTCCGTAGCGGTGGCAGGAGGTGTTCAGCTCGATCCCCTTCCCGTCGGAGATAACGGTCTTCAGGATCTCCTCCATCAGCGGTCTGATCTTTTCAAACGGGTAGACGCCCGCTTTATCGTACCGGACGATCATATCGATGTGCCCCAGCACACTGTAGTTTTTATACTGCTTTACCAGCTTCAGCATTTCGTCATAATAGCGCTCGTTGTACTCCTGCTGCGTCCGGCCCTGCTGAAAGTCCTGCGTCCAGAATTCCCGGTCATCCACCTGATGGATGGACAGGATGATAAAGTCAAACGCAAAGCGGCGGAACAGGGCCTCATACCGCGGGATCGTGTGTACCTGCATCCCGAACTCCAGGCCCATCCTGATGCCGATCCGGTCTCCATAGGCCCGCTGCATGTGCTGGATCTCCGCGATATACCGGGGATAGTCCACGTTTACGATGGGCTGGCCGTTTAAGTACCGGATGGGCTGGCCGCTGTCCCAGTCGTCCTTGATGCCGTAGTCCACGTGGTCCGTGAAACAGAGCTCATCCATCCCCATGGCGATGGCGTCCTTTACAACGTCCTCCATGGGGTAGACAGAATCATCACTGAACGCCGTATGGACGTGATAGTCCGCAAACATGCCGCGCCTCCATTTCCCGCGTTTATCCCCGGCGGACCCACTTGCCGAAGAGGGTCTTTTTGTAGTGCAGCAGCTCCTCCTTGGCCTTGGCAAAATTCCCGGCCTTCTGGAGGTAGGACACACCCTTGGGAATGTCCGCAGTCACGCCGCCCAGGCCCTGGGCGTAGATCACGCCGCGCATGTAGTCCGCTTCCCGGTTGTTCCAGTCCACCTTGTTCAGGTACTCCATGGCCTTCCGATAGTCCTGCTGGGTGCCCAGGCCGTAGAAGCTGCACTTGGCCAGGTAGAACACGCCCCACCCGTTTCCGCGCTCGTAGGCAAAGGCCAGGTGCTGGTACGCCTTGGCGTAGTCCTGCTGGACGCCCTCGCCCATGAAGTAGGCCTTGCCCAGCGCGTTATTGGCCCCGATATGGCGGGGATTGCGGGCCAGCTCCTTCTCAAAGCAGGAGACCGCGTAGGCCGCGTCCTTCGCCGTGCCCTTGCCCTCGTAGTAGAAATCGCCCACCTTATACCAGTTGTCGGCGTTGTCGATCTCAGCGCCCGCCTTATACCAGCGGAGGGCCTCCTCAAATTTCTCCGCCTTCTCCAGCTCCCCGGCGTAGATGAACTGGCAGGTGGGATAGCCCAGCTCCGCGCCGACCTTGTACAGGCCCTCCGTCTTTTCCGGCTGAGGGGCGATGATGTCCTCGTCGCCCTGGGTGTAGTAGCGGTTGAGGTTGTTGGCAGCGAAATGGACGCCGCCCCGGTAGGCTTTCCAGAACCAGTCCTCGCACTTGGAAATATTCTCTTTCAGGTATGCCTTGTACTCCGCCTGGCTGGAGAAGGAGTCCTTGCCCTTGTTCTGGATACGGAGGAAGTCCCACCAGAAGTAGCTGTTGCCGACCACGTACTGGCAGAAGGCGTCCCCCGCGCTTGCCATGGCCTCCACCTCGTCAAAGGCCGCCTGGATGCTCTCAAAAGGCATCTTTTTCTGGACGGAGGGCGTCAGTTCCCCGCTGCGCAGGGCAACCAGCACACCCAGGGCGCTGCCCTGGGCTACCGATTTGTGCAGCAGCTTGGTTGCCCGCCTGTCGTCCTCCGGGAAGCCGTGGCCGCCCCAGACGTACTGGTAGCCGCACAGACACCGGGCCAGAATACAGGTGGCGTCGCCGTCGCCAGCCTCAGAGGCCTGTTCCAGCAGGGCGAAGGCCTCCGCCCCCCTTCTTGTGCGCACGTTGTAATAGAGGTCCTGGAGGGCCTGCTTCACTTCGTTGCTCAATACTCCGTTCATGTTGTCCGCATCCTTTCCTGTACTATTTTTCCTTTTCTACCTCTTTGGTATAATCCTTCCAGTCCGCCCCGCCGGGGAGGAATTTCCCCGTGGAGTAGTCCAACAGCCAGGACGCCGCCTGCCGGGGCGTCGTCTTGGTTGAGAAGAAACGCAGTTTATCCGGGTCCGCCCGGGCGGCTCTGACGGTGCAGCGACCATCCGATTTGTCCCCGGCCTCCACGATCATCCATTGGGAGCGCCTGGGGCGGGACAGCTTTACCTTCTGATATGTACCGTCTATAATGCCCTCCGCCGCCAGCTCCACATCCTCCTGGGTAAAGGTGTCGTGGCTCTCCGCTGCGCCGCTGGCGTATAGCAGAGCCAGCAGATCTTGGGGCGCTCTCCCAGGCTGGACCTGGGGCCGGGGGTTTTGCAGGGACGGGTCCACCATCCGCCGCAGCTCCCAATTTTTGAGGTCCGGCACCTCCTTGCGGAGCCAGCCGCGCAGGACGTCCCCCGCCTGCCGGGGGTTGGTAGCCAGCATCAGGGCCATGTCCCGCTCCGCTCCGGTGGGAACCAGCTCCATGAGGAGAAGTACCTGCGGCTCGGTCCCCTCCCCTGTCCTGACGAAACAGTTCAGGGAACGGAAGGCCCGGCCTTCTCCCTCGATGGGACGGGTGGGCGTCAGCTCGAAGCCGCTCTCCTCGCCGTCCAGGCAGCGCTTGAGCTGCTCCTCCACCACCGCGTTGGTCACGCGGGAGGTCACCTCGCCGCCCCGGCGTTTCAGGATCATATCCTGAGTACCGCCCTGCAGTGCTTCTTTCCGGACCTTCTCCGAGGCGCGGAGGTTCTGCTTCTGACGGAAATCCCGCTCAAAATCTTCCCGCGCTCCCTCGTCCATGCTCATGAAGCTGCTGCACTGGCCGTTATTGCCCCTGCGGGCACCCGGCACGCGGAGGGCCAGACAGTCCGCCGCCGCGCGCATGTCCTGGGGATCTCTGAAATCGGTGACGTGCTTCCGCCAGCGGTCATCGACCAGGACCAGCTGCATGTTCCGGCTGGTGCGGGTGCCGGTCTGGGTGGAGTGCTGACGGATCTCGTCCACCACGAAGATGCCCCGGATGCGGTCGATCCGGTTGACCTGCTCTCCCAGGACCCACTCCCGTCCGATCCCTACCGGGCCGAACCACTGGCCGTTCTCCTTCAGGTCGTTATCCACCATGGCGAACAGCTCCCCCACCGGCGGGGCTTCCTCCGGATAGGGCAGCTGACTGCGGATGGAGTCAGCCAGACTGCTTTTGGCGGGGAAAAAGGTGTCCCGTCCGCCGGTATAAATCAAATACAGTCCCAGAAGCAGCAGAAACGCGCCGCCGATAATGGAACCCCACAGCGTCACATTGTCCTGCCTGTCCCAGTAGGTCTGGTCCATACCCATCCCCACATAGAACATGTAGAGGAGCACGCCGCCCACCGCCGCCGACACCAGTCCTCCCAGCAGCCAGGAGAGCCGCTTCCGGGTGCGGCTGAGGCAGTAGCCCTCTGCCGCGCCGTTGGGGTTGTTCTTCTGCTGCACCCACATCAGCAACAGAATGACCGGGATGGCAAAGAGGCGCAGCGCGATGATCAGCAGTGCGTAGAGCACCACATTCCATGGCCAGCGCAGAAAACCGTTATTCTTCTCCTTCACAGTACTGTGTACCTCCTTCTCCCCTGGGGCCTATGGGATTTTTCGGCATCATTTTACCAGCCGCGCACCGTTTTGTCCAGCCCTTTCCTGCATCCTCCTCACACGCCCATCTCATAAATTCAAATTCATCAACCCCATAGGCTATATAGCAGGCCGATGAGGACATCGGCCCCTACACAGATGTTGATTTTGTAGGGGCCAGTGTCCCCACCGGCCCGTTTTCATCCTCTGAAACCGGCATTTTATTTTTATGAGACAGGCGTGATCCTCCTCAGTTCCTCCATTGACATTTTCGCGGTGATTGGGTAAACTTTGATCTGATACTATTTCTCGATTAGAAGTGCAGCCTGGGCTGTATAAAAGCAAAACGAGGGAAATTAAATTCAACGAAAGTTCTCGCAAAGGAGATAGCGAATGATTTACCGACTTGACGGACTAGTTGAAAACAATGTTAACCCTATTACGGGATATACATATGACAATTCATGGATCATTTTGATGCTTACTGACAGTTTTGACTATCAGCAAATGTGCGGCAGCAGCAACGGCTGTGCCTATACCATAAAGACGAGCCGCAATCAGCACAAAGATTGGAAAATGGCGGTCGGCGACTTTATCGGCTTTTGCGAGGCAGACGGGAAAAATGCAATTTTGGTAATGAGTGAAGCCGATCTCAACGCTGTAAAAAAGGAATATGAAGGTCATAGTTATCATGAACCGCTCCTGCGTGAAAACGAGCCCCCTGTTTTGGTCCATAGCACGGCAATGAACAATTGGAAACAGATCGAGCGCGACGGAATGCTAAAGAGCTGGAATATCCTCAAAAGTGAAAAAGTGATTGCAGAAGATCAGCCTATTGGGATACAGCTTGGTGATCCGATGGACTTTAGCGATTACATCATGTTCGGCGGCGGCGTCACCGGAGAAATCGTTGTGAACTCAAAGCAGCAGGGAAAAATTGTAATGGATGTCAACGCAGAATATCTTACCGGGGCGAGATTATATTTTGACGCAAAACGAATGGCACAGGATGGATTACTTGTACGGGACGGCTGTCATCTGAAAGTAAAAGACCGGCTTCCGCTCGCACCATATCTGATCTGGACTGCGACATGGGAGACGATTGGATTTGCAAGCCAGGTATCCACCCCGAAAATCTTTGCCGAGCAAGCAGACAAGCACTTTGAATCTATTGCGCAGCTTTATAATCGTCAATAAACCAGCAGGATATGGCCTAACAGAAACACATTGACTGCAAACCATGAGCTTGCGCGAGAGGTGTATTTCGCTCTCAAACACCGAACGCTTTTCCTGCCCAAAGAGGGTTTGGTGTTAACCGCTGCAATACAATGGGCGCGGGTGGTTGGACACTTTTAACTTTCAAGAAAAAGTTTGATACCAGTTTTGGGGTGCGGTTATGACCTATGAGGAGTTCAAAAGTCAATATTCCATCCGGCTCGATCCCCAGCAGAAGGTCGCCGTCCGGCAGACGGAGGGACCCGTCCTGCTGCTGGCCGTGCCGGGCAGCGGCAAGACCACCGTGCTGGTCACCCGGCTGGGGTACATGGTCTGCTGCAAGGGCATCCGCCCGGAGAATATCCTTACCGTCACCTACACCGTGGCGGCTACCCGGGATATGAAAGCCCGGTTCGCCGCCCTTTTCGGGGGACAGCTCGCGGACAGGCTGACCTTCCGCACCATCAACGGCCTGTGCGCCGTCGTGATCCAGCACTACGCCCGGTGGAAGGGCACCCAGCCTTTTGCCCTGGTGGATGACGAGCGGCAGTCCAGCGCCGTGCTCCGCGACCTGCTGGTCCGCACCGGCACGGCGTTTCCCAGCGATCAGCAGATCAAGGAGGCCCGGTCCCACATCACCTACTGCAAAAACATGATGCTCACGGAGGAGGAGATCCACAGTCACAATGTGGACGGGATGGACTTCCCACGGATCTATTTTGAGTATCAGGACTATATGCTCCGGTCCCGGCAGATGGACTATGATGACCAGATGGTCTTTACTTACCGCATCTTCCGGCAGTATCCGGACATCCTGGCCCACTTCCAGCGGCGGTGGCCCTATCTCTGTGTCGACGAGGCACAGGACACCTCCAAAATCCAACACGCAATCCTTCGTCTGCTGGCGGCGGGGAGCGGGAACATCTTTATGGTGGGCGATGAAGATCAGAGCGTCTATGGCTTCCGCGCGGCGTGGCCCCAGGCATTGCTGGAATTCGAGCAGGTCTTCCCCGGCGCAAAGGTGCTGATGCTGGAGACGAATTACCGCTCCACCCGTACCATTGTGGAGCGGGCGGACGCCTTCATCCGGCGCAACCAGAGCCGGAGGCCCAAACGGATGCGCACGGAAAATGTCCAGGGCTCCGCCATCCGGAAGATCATGCTGGCGGACTACAGCCGACAGTACGGCTATCTGCTGAAGGCGGCGGAAAACTGTAAGGAATCCACGGCGGTGCTCTACCGAAACAACGACAGCGCCCTGCCGCTGATCGACCTGCTGGAGCAGAAGGGCGTGCCCTACGCCTGCCGCCAGCGGGAAAGCTTTTTCTTCACCAGTCCGCTGGTGCGGGATATCACCGATATGCTGGAATTCGCCTTTGACGATGGCAACAGCGGGCTGTTCCTCCGATTTTACTATAAACTGGACTTAAAGATTAAAAAAACCGTCGTCTCCAGACTGCTCTATGGGATGCCGAAGGACAAGAGCGTCTTTGAGGTACTGCTGGAGAGCGGGGAGCTGGAGCCGTGGCAGATCGGGAAGGTGAAGGCCATGCGGACCCACTACGCAAAGCTGCCCTATCTGACCAGCTTTGCCGCCATCCAGAGACTGGTGCGGCACATGGGGTACGGCGACTATATGAAAGAGCAGCACGGCGACAACGCCCGGCTGGATATTCTGCTCTCTCTTGCCAATCAGACGCCCGCTGTCGGCTCGTTCCTCCTGCATTTGCAGGATTTGAAAAATTGCGTTGAGAATCAGGCGTACCGCACGGGTTGTCCCTTTGTGCTCTCCACCATTCATGCCAGCAAGGGACTGGAGTACGACCACGTCATTTTGATCGACGCCGCCGACGGACTGCTGCCCTCGGCGGAGGATGATCCAGCCCTGCTGGAGGAGGAGCGGCGGCTGTTCTACGTGGGGACCACCAGGGCTAAAAAGCAGCTGGAATTTCTGTGCTATGAGAACAAGTTCGGCGAAGCGTCCGACGTCTCCTATACGTTCATCTCCCAGTTTCTGGGCGAGGAGCCCAAAAAGCAGGCCGGGGCGGAACGCAAGCCGCTGTCCGCCAGGCCCGCCGGTCCCTCCGGGGAGCAGATCGCGGCGTGGATGAAGGACTACATCCCCGGGGCCGAGGTCCGGCACAGCTACTTTGGCCGGGGCGTCATCATGCGCCGGGAGAAGGGCGTAGCCGTGATCTCCTTTCAGGACGCCGGGGTGAAAAAGGTGGATCTTGCCACCTGTCTGCGGCAGGATAAGATTCAGTTGACACATTTTGTGTAAGGGCCCTTCAAGCATCATAAATTCTGATGGCTGCTATAAAATGGGAAATACATTGTTTTTTTCTCCGGGATATTGACAATCCCATTTTGAAGTGCTATAGTTTTTTCAATATCGGTAAACGCAGAGAAGTGGAGGAGTACGCGGCCTTCAGCCTTTCAGAGAGATGCCGGAGGGTGCAAGGCATTGGGCGAGACTGCGGAAAATCACCATGGAGCGGCTGCATTCAATTCTCAGAGCATGTTCAGTATCTCAGGATAGTAAATGCAGACGGGGGCTCCCGTTATTGGGCCGGGGCGTGTTGGCGCCCGAGGTGCGTCCCGCTTACGCGGGGTGAAAAAGAGTGGTACCGCGGAAGACCGGAATGGATTTTCAGTTCTTTCGTCTCTTTGGCTGTCGATGGACAGCGGAGACGAAGGAACTTTATTTTTGATTTTTTAAGGACCTGGAGGTATTTGATATGGAAACAGAAACAAAAAAGCAGCTGACCTTGGATACCGTGTATAAGGCGAACTACGTGCTCAAGCAGGTGGTCCGGCCCACCGACGTGATCTACGCGCCCAAACTGAAGCCGGGCACGGAGCTCTACCTGAAGACGGAGAACCTGCAGATCACTGGCTCCTTCAAGGTGCGGGGCGCGTATTACAAGATGTCCCAGCTGACGGACGCGGAGAAGAGTAAGGGCGTAGTGGCCTGCTCCGCCGGAAACCACGCCCAGGGCGTGGCCCTGGCCGCTCAGAAAAACGGCATCAAGGCCATCATCTGCCTGCCCGACGGCGCGCCCATCTCCAAGGTGGAGGCCACCCGGAGCTACGGCGCGGAGATCCGCCTGGTGGAGGGCGTATATGACGACGCCTATCAAGAAGCGCTGCGCCTGCGGGATGAGGAGGGGTACACCTTTATCCATCCCTTCAATGATCCTGAGGTCATCGCCGGGCAGGGCACCATCGCCCTGGAGCTGGGCGAGCAGGTGCCGGATATGGACGTGGTCATCGTCCCCATCGGCGGGGGCGGACTGATCTCCGGCATGGCCTATACGCTCAAGAATCTGAACCCCAAGGTGAAGGTCATCGGCGTCCAGGCGTCCGGCGCGCCGTCCATGCTCAACTCCATCCATGATTCCCATATTGAGAAGCTGGATTCCGTCTTCACCATCGCCGACGGCATCGCGGTGAAGGAGCCCGGTTCCCTGACCTATGAGCTGTGCGCCCAGTACGTGGACGAGATCGTCACTGTGACGGACGACGAGATTTCCGCCGCCATTCTGGCCCTCATGGAGCAGCATAAGCTGGTGACCGAGGGCGCGGGCGCTGTGGGCGTGGCGGCGGTCATGTTCGACAAGGTGGACCTGGCCGGCAAGAAGGCGGTCTGCCTGCTCTCCGGCGGCAACATCGACGTGACCATCCTCTCCCGGGTCATCGCCCGGGGATTGCTGATGAGCGGCAGGAGCTGTCAGCTGACCATCGAGCTGGTGGACAAGCCGGGGCAGCTGGTGGCGGTGTCCAAGCTCATCGCCGACCAGGGCGGCAACGTGACCAGCGTCCACCACGAGCACACCAACGAGGGCTCCGACGTCAACGGGTGCTATCTGCGCCTCACGCTGGAGACCCGGAACTGGGCGCACATCGAGCAGATCAGGAAAGCACTGACCGACGCGGGATTTAAGATCCTGTAAAACGGGCGGACACGGAAATCAATTTTGAGATGAAGTGTCTGAAAATAGATGTATCTATGTAGGCGATCCACTAGGGCGAGCAATGCTCGCCCCTGCACGGATGGATCAGGTCTTCAGTCTCCGCTATAAAAATTGATTTCCCCGATAAGCGGAATCTCTCCTTTCAGATCAAGGTTGTTGATGCTCCGCTTTCCAAATTTTTCGTCAAAATGCCAGAACGGGCCGCTATCCATAACAGATAGCGGCCCGTTAAATCGGATGTTATCTAATTCTTTATCTGTTCTATCATATATGCCACATAATCACGGGCACAATTCGCGTCCCATTCCATTGATCTGTCTGATAAATATTCATCCAACGCATGTAAAATCAAACAATGATATTTCTTAGGAACATTATCTGTGCCCCAGTTTCCCCCTTCCTGCTTTGACAAAATAAGTCCGTCTTTCTTATATGCCAATACCCTGCACAGATTCAAAATGATATAGGTGGGATTTGCCATTATTTCTTCTTCAGCATTTTCAATATCATTCCATATACTGTCAAAATAAAATTCCCTGCTGACCTGTTCAAAAACATCTTTAATTTCTTTTCCACAAAGACGTTTTCCCCTGTGATAAATAATAGTAAAGTGCGCTGCCAAATCTTTATCAGTTCCATTCATCTTATCAATATAATCTGATGGATCTGCTTTATACCATTGTAAATGGGTAATAGAAAAATGAAGTTCAAACGGTGTAGGATAAATAAAAGGTTTACATACATTTTTCCTGACAATGCTTAATTCAATTCCTTTTTCCGGTGCATATGTATTTAATTCCACAACCATATCCATATATCGACGTTTTATTTCATTAGAAAGAGCCGTATCTACTACAATCAATAAATCAATATCACTCTTTTTTTCATTAAAGCATCCCATTACGGCAGAGCCGTGAAGATATATCCCCACCAAATTGTCTCCCAAAATGTTCTGACTTTGCTTCACAAAGTTTTCCAGTACATTTTCTAAAATGTTCATAAGCATTTTCTCCATCAAATTCCGATTTACTGTTCTGACATGTTATCATAAGCATCCAGCAAATTCAATATAAGTTGGCGAAATTGCCGGAGTTTTATCCCAGCAACCATTATCGTAAAAGGGACGGCGGACAGGGAAATCAATTTTGCCACATATACACCATATTTGTAGGGCGGGACGACCCCGGCCCGCCGTCTAAAGAAATGATCCGATGGGCTGGAGGAGCGGCGCGCCGAGGTCGTCGCGCCCTACATATCTAAAATTGATTTCCCTGGACGGCGGAATTTTGTACTTGACAAAATCCATGTCTGTGTTATAATACAAACTGCTAATTGAATAGGCACTACAAAACGCGATGATGAGGAAAAAGCGGAGCTGTTCCCGCCTCAGAGAGCCGGCGGTCGGTGCGAGCCGGTGGGGGAGCTTTCTGCATACTGGCCTCGGAGCGGCTGATCTGAACGGGATGGACGCCTCAGTAAGACAGACGGGAACCGGCCGTTACAGCGGTAAGTGATTATCATGTCACGGTGAGCGGTCGTCTTCGGACGGCAAAAAGAGTGGTACCGCAAGGTCTGTATCCAAACGATAAGGCCCTGTCTCTTTGAGTAAGAAGAGACAGGGCTTTTTTGCGGTATACACGGTTTTTGACAGGACAAGTAAGCAGCTATAGGAGGTAGCAAAGAATGATGGACGCAAGCAAGTACGCGGTCGGGTACTATCCCCCGCCCGGGACCCACGTCAAGTGGGTACAGAAGGATCACATTGAACACGCGCCCCAGTGGTGCAGCGTGGACCTGCGGGACGGGAACCAGAGCCTGGTGATCCCCATGAGCCTGGAGGAGAAACTAGAGTTTTATAAATTGCTGCTGAAGGTGGGCTTCAAGGAGATCGAGGTGGGCTTCCCCGCCGCGTCGGAGACGGAGTATGAGTTCCTGCGGACGCTGATTGAGCGGGACATGATCCCTCAGGACGTGACGGTGCAGGTGCTGGCACAGTGCCGGGAGCACATCATCCGCAAGACCTTCGAGGCCTGCAAGGGTGCGCCCAGCGCCATCATTCACATCTACAACTCCGTCAGCGTGGCGCAGCGGGAACAGGTCTTCTGCAAGTCCAAGGAGGAGATCAAGCAGATCGCCATTGACGGCGCGAAGCTGGTGAAGAAGCTGGCTAAGGAATACGAGGGCAATTTCCGGTTTGAGTACTCGCCGGAGAGTTTTACGGGGACGGAGCCGGAGTACGCGCTGGAGGTCTGCAACGCGGTGCTGGATGTGCTGGAGCCCTCGGCGGACAACAACGTCATCATCAATCTGCCGGTGACCGTGGAGATGAGTCTGCCCCATGTCTACGCCAGCCAGATCGAGTATATGTGCGAGAATCTGAAATACCGGGAGCACGTGACCGTCTCCATCCATCCCCACAATGACCGGGGCACCGGCGTAGCAGATACGGAGCTGGCCCTGCTGGCGGGGGCGGACCGGGTGGAGGGCACCCTGTTCGGCAACGGCGAGCGTACCGGCAATGTGGATGTCATTACGCTGGCGATGAACATGTACTCCCACGGGGTGGACCCAAAGCTGGACTTCTCGGATATGCCCTCTATTGTGGAGGTCTATGAGAAATGTACCCGGATGAAGGTCCATGAGCGGTCTCCCTACGCGGGTGCGCTGGTGTTTGCGGCGTTCTCCGGCAGTCATCAGGACGCTATCGCCAAGGGCATGAAGTGGCGTGAGGAGAAGGAGCTGCACCAGTGGACGGTGCCGTATATTCCCATTGATCCGCAGGATATCAACCGGACTTATGACGCCGACGTGATCCGGGTTAACTCCCAGTCCGGTAAGGGCGGTATCGGGTATCTGCTGGAGCAGACGTATGGGTACGTCCTCCCCGCCAAGATGCGGGAGCACCTGAGTTATCTGTGCAAGAGTATTTCGGATCATGAGCACAGGGAGCTGAAGGTCAGCGACGTGCTGGAGATTTTCCAGACGCACTATTTTAATCACACTGATCCTATTTCTCTGTGCGATATGCGGTTTTTGCAGAAAGAGGAGAATGTCCAAGGGGAGATCGTCTTCTCCCGCGACGGCGTGAAGACCTCTGTCCAGACAAGGGGCAACGGCTCTCTGGACGCGGTAAGCAACGCCTTGAAGAAATACACCGGCACGGACTACCGTCTGCGGGTCTATACCGAGCACAGTATGCAGGGGCAGAGCTCCGGCAGCACCGCTGCGGCCTATATCGGGCTGGAGGCACCTAATGGGGAAATGTACTGGGGGGCTGGCACTGACACGGATATTATCCGCGCCAGCGCCCATGCGCTGCTGAGCGCTTATGACAACATGGTGCGGCAGGATTAAAAGCCGCCGCTGCGCGACGGCACCGGCTCTTATCTTATTTTAGATTCGCCCCTCGCCGGGGCGGGGACGGGGGCTAACTTTTCGCACGCGCGAAAAGTTACAAAAGCGCGCTTAGGAAACTACGTTTCCTAAGAACCTTCCTGAATTACGGGGGTGTTTAGTGGCGCTACGACGTAACTGGTTTAGTTCTACCGGAGTGCTTACCCACATGCTCGGTGCCTTGCGTCTACCCGTTCGCCCTAACGAAACCAGCAGCAGAATCCGCTTCTATTCTTACTACCTGGCCACCGCCAGGAG
>JAAVHD010000055.1 GCA_014799915.1 Oscillibacter sp. | reverse complement strand
GTGAAATGGATGGTTCATGAAATCGTCTCCTGGCGGTGGCCAGGTAGTAAGAATAGAAGCGGATTCTGCTGCTGGTTCCGTTAGGGCGAACGGGTAGACGCAAGGCACCGAGCATGTGGGTAAGCACTCCGGTAGAACCAAACCCGTTACGTCGTAGCGCCACTAAACACCCCCGTAATTCAGGAAGGTTCTTAGGAAACGTAGTTTCCTAAGCGAGCTTTTGCTTCTTTTCGCTCGCGCGAAAAGAAGGCCCCCGCGCCGGCGAGGCGCGAATCTAAAGTAAGATTTAAGCCGGGGCCGCCGCGCAGCGGCGGCGGAAAGCGGTGCGGCCCGCAGAGCCGCAGAATAAAAAGGAGGACAGCGCGGCTCCTGCCGCGCTGTCCTCCTTTTTATTCTCCTAGAAATTCCGCCGGGTCAATCAGCTCGCCATCCTTGGCAACGCTGAAATGAAGATGAGCCCCCAGTCCAGCCTCCGTAAGGGAGGTGTTGCCCACCGCACCCAAAACAGCACCAGCAGGGATCTCATCCCCCGCCCGGACGCTGACCTCCGGCTGGAGGCTGGAATAAGTGGTAACATAACCGTTCCGGTGGTCCACCTGAATAGTGGTCCCCATACGGCCATCCTCCTCCACGGAGAGCACGATCCCAGCGGAGGCGGACGCCACCACCGTTCCGGCCTCTGCCTGGATGTCGATCCCATCATGGGTACGCCAGTCACCCAGGGTGGCGTCATAGGCCAGCCGGTCCACCGAGAAGGCCGCTACCGTCTCGCCCGCCAGGGGGGAGACGACAATCATAGGCTCCACAGCCTCGATGGGGGCGGGCTCCATCACGGGCGCGTCGTCCTCATTGTAGATCACATCAATCTCCACCGGCGTTTTCTCTACCGGAACCGGTTCCGGAGTCGGCTCCGGAATGGGATGAACCACGGGGTTGTCCACCATAATGGGGGTCTCCTTGATAACGGGCTGCGCGGGCTCGAGGTCCGGAGCGGAGACGCTCTGGACAGGCTCGGGATCTGTGACGGCGCTGGGGACCAGGTCATCCTGGGGTTCGGGGGTGTCTCTCAGCAGGGCGAAATAGCCAACCACTCCGGCTGCGATCACGCAGACGAGCAGGGCTATGTAGAAGCCCATGCCGCCGAAGATGGAGGAAGCCTGCCGCTTGCCTCTGTTGTCCATGAAAATTCTTCCTTTCATCATCCTGCCGCCCTGCCGGGCGGCGTGTTGTAGAGGGGAAAGCCTCCAGTCAAAGTGTGCGCCGCTTGTGGGGATTTTATGCAGTCCGTCCGGTATTTTCTTGGGCCTTAAATTTCTTCCGGCCTATTGGTTTTATCTGGAAAATGTGCTATACTAATTTACTACCTTAGAAGGAAGAAGAATATTATGCCCAGATCACACCGCGTTCGACGCCGGTCCCACTGGCTGATGAAATTGATTTTGTTCTGCGCTCTGTGCGCCCTCTTTTTCTGGTGGAGCAACCACTCCTTGCAGACGGAGCGGTTTACCTTTGCCTCCGCCCGGCTGCCGGAGGGCTTTGACGGGTGCGTGATCGTGCAGTTGTCGGACCTCCATGGAGCGGAGTTCGGGGAGGGGAATGAAACGCTCATTGAGCGGGTCCGGGAGCTGAAGCCGGACTATATCTTCCTGACGGGGGATTTGCAGGACCAGTACCGCCAGACGCCACGGGGCTATTCGGTGACGCTGGGCCGGGCTTTTGCGGGGATTGCCCCCACCTATTTCATTACCGGCAACCACGAGTGGGCCTTCAAGGATGTAAGAGACCTGAAGCGGGAGCTGCAGGAGGCGGGGGTCACGGTACTGACCAATGAGTATGTGACCTTGTCCCGAAACGGGGACAGCATCCTTTTAGCCGGGATCGACGATCCCAACGGCTTTGCGGACCAGAAAACGCCGGAAGCGCTGGCGGAGGAGGTCCGGGCGGCGGCGCCGGACGCTTTCTGGATGCTGCTGGCCCACCGGAACAACTACTTTGAGAAGGAATACTGCTATCTGGGGGCGGACCTGGTGATCTCCGGTCATGGGCATGGGGGATTGATCCGCCTGCCTTTTACCGACGGACTGATCAGCGTGGAGAGATCGTTTTTCCCTTCCTACACGGCGGGGTTTTACACCTCCAACGGGTCGGATTTGTTCGTCTCCCGAGGGCTGGGAAACTCCGGGAGGACCTTCCGGCTGTTCAACCGTCCGGAGATCGTGGTACTGACTTTAGAGAGAAAATAGTCTGCGGCCCGTTTGGATGCGCCGTAGGAAGGAACTGTTCATGAGAGAATTTTCCACCGGAAAATATGATATTGCGGTCATCGGCGCGGGGCACGCGGGCATTGAAGCCGCTCTGGCCGCCGCGCGGCTGGGGCTGAAAACCGTCTGCTTTACCATCAATCTGGACGCGGTGGGCAACATGCCCTGCAACCCCGCCATAGGGGGCACAGGGAAGGGACACCTGGTCCGGGAACTGGATGCCCTGGGCGGCGAAATGGCCCGGGCGGCGGATGAGGCGTGTATCCAGTACCGTCTGCTGAACCGGGGCAAAGGCCCCGCCGTCCACAGCCTCCGGGCCCAGGCGGACCGACGGAGGTATCAGGAGGTCATGAAGCACACCCTGGAGAGGCAGGAGAACCTGACCGTCCGACAGGGGGAGATTACGGAGATTCGTCTGACAGAGGGACGGGTCAGCCATGTAGTGCTCCACACCGGGGCGGTGTTCGAGGTGGGGGCGGCTATCGTCTGCTCCGGGACTTACTTAAACGGCAGGACCATCGTGGGCGAGTGCGTCCGGGATGGCGGACCGGACGGAATGTTTGCTGCTACTGAGTTGACGGACTGCCTGATAAAATTGGGACTCAGTCTCCGCCGCTTCAAGACCGGCACCCCGCCCCGGATCAATGCCCGCAGTGTGGACTTTTCTAAAATGGAGCGTCAGGACGGGGATAGCGAGACGATGCCCTTCTCCTTTGAGACGAAAAGTTCCCCGGAAAACCGGGCGGTATGCTGGCTGACCTACACCAATGAGGAGACTCACCGGATCATCCGGGAGAATCTGGATCGCTCCCCCATGCACAGCGGGGTTATCGAGGGCGTGGGGCCCCGGTACTGCCCGTCTATTGAGACAAAGGTCACTCGCTTCGCGGACAAGCCCCGGCACCAGCTTTTTATTGAGCCCATGGGGCTGAATACGGAGGAATTGTATGTGCAGGGGTTTTCCTCCGCTATGCCGGAGGAGGTGCAGCTGACGATGCTTCACACCATCGCCGGACTTGAGCACGCGGAGATGATGCGGCCTGCTTATGCCATCGAGTACGACTGTGTGGACCCTCTGGAGCTGAAACCTACTCTGGAGAGCAAAAAAATTCCCGGCCTGTACGGTGCGGGGCAGTTCTGCGGGTCCTCGGGATATGAGGAGGCGGCGGTACAGGGCTTTGTGGCCGGGGTCAACGCCGCGCTGGCGCTGAAAGGTGAAGAGCCGCTGATTTTGTCCAGGGGACAATCCTACATCGGGACGTTGATTGACGATCTGGTTACTAAGGGTACTAATGAGCCTTACCGCATGATGACCAGCCGGAGTGAATACCGGTTGCTGCTGCGGCAGGACAACGCCGATCAGCGACTGTGTGAGATTGGGCACCGGATCGGGTTGGTGACCGATGAACGGCTGGCTAGAGTGGAGGCTAAGTATGAGGCCGTCCGCCGGGAGGTGAAGCGTCTCGCCTCCCACGGCGTACCGCCCACAGAGGAGTTGAACGCCTTTCTGACGGAGCGGGGGACTACGCCGGTCGCTGATGGGGCACCGCTGATTGCGCTGCTGCGGCGTCCTCAGATACGCTACGCAGATTTGCGGCGATTTGATCCGGATATGCCGGAATTGCCGCCGGAGGTGGCGGAACAGGTGGAGATTTCTGTCAAATACGAGGGGTATATCCAGCGTCAGCTTCAGGAAGTGGAGGAATTGCACCGCATGGAGAGTCGTGGGTTGCCGGCGGATGCCGATTACGCGGCTATTCAGGGGCTGCGGCTGGAGGCCAGAGAAAAGTTGAACGCTGTGCGGCCTTTGAACTTGGGGCAGGCGGCGAGGATTTCCGGCGTGTCTCCGGCGGATGTGGCGGCGTTAATGATCTGGCTGGAAAAATAGAAGATTTGTATGCCTTTTTGCCGCCGCTGCGCGGCGGCACCTATTTTAATCTACGACCCTGCGGGCCGTGACCGCTTGTTTCTTCCGTCAGCCCGGGAGCTGCCCGCCCCCGGACCCCGGGCTTACTTTTGTCGCGCGACAAAAGTAAGCAAAAACGCGCTTGAACCTACGGTTCAAGACTCCCTTGACGGGGCGGCACCTCCGTGCCGCTTCCCTATACGAGGGAATTTCCTCAGATTGGGTGCAAGTGGGGGAAATGCAGCCACTGAGTTAGAAGCCGTAATCTTTGGCTTGGTGCTTGAAAGGGTCCGGCTGACGCCCTGTTAATGATGACTGCCCAGCAGTTACGCATCGCCGGGAGCTCCCATCGTGTGATACGGTAGGGACTGATTCAACATCCTGAAATAGGCGCTGTGCAGGCAAAATTACACCAGTACCCCGGTAGACCGGACGGACTACAGGATCAGCGCAAAACAAATAACCCCCGTGATAAATGAGGGATTCTTAAACCGTAGGTTTAAGCGACTTTTTGCCTTCTTTTTGTTCGCACAAAAAGAAGGCCGTCGTCCGGGCGCGGAAGCCCGGAGCTATCGAATAGAAACAACTCCCGTTTGCCGCGCGGAGCGCGGCAAAGAGAAGAAAGGAGCTCCACTATGTCAGATATATCTCTCTGTTACACAAAGCAGGGCGGCGGGCCGCCCTTCCTCCTCCTCCATGGCAACGGGGAGGACGGAAGCTATTTCGTCCACCAGATCGAGTATTTTTCCCGCCGTTATACCGTCTATGCCATCGACACCCGGGGTCATGGGCAGTCCCCGCGGGGGACGGCTCCCTTTACCATTGAGCAGTTTGCGGAGGACCTGTCGGAGTTCATGGATGAGCATGACATCCTCCGGGCTCCTATTCTGGGGTTCAGCGATGGGGCAAACATAGCGCTGACTTTCGCGCTGGCCCATCCGGGGCGGGTGAGCCGTCTGATCCTCAACGGGGCTAATCTGGACCCGTCGGGGGTGAAGCCGCAGGTGCAGATCCCGATTGTAATTGGGTATAAGATCGCCTCCCTCTTTGCGGGGAAAAATCCCAAGGCGAAAGCCAGGGCGGAGATGCTGGGGTTGATGGTCAACGAGCCCCATATTGATCCGGAGCAGCTGAAATCCCTGCGGGTCCGGACGCTGGTGATCGCAGGCACCAAGGATATGATCAAGGACGACCACACCCTGCTCATTGCCCAGAGCCTGCCCCGCAGTCAACTGGAGATCATCGTGGGCGACCACTTTATTGCCGCGAAAAATCCGGATGAGTTCAACTATGCTGTGGACAAGTTCCTATCTCAATTTAAGGAGATCCCCCTATGAGAATGTTTCTGGCTATTATCGTCTGCAAACTGCTCCGCTTTGTGGGAAAGCTGGTGAAAAAGGGCAGCTCCCTGCCGGGCAAGTATGCGCTGAAAATCTGCCCAGATGTGCTGAGGCGGGTGACGCTGCCGCCCAGCGTAATCGCTGTTACCGGCAGCAATGGAAAGACCTCTACTGTGGAGATGATTGCCGCTATCCTCCGGGCGGGAGGAAAGACGGTGGTCTACAATGAGGAGGGGTCCAATCAGATCGAGGGCGTTACGACGCTGATCCTCTGCAACAGCTCCCTGGGAGGGAAGATGAAGGGCGACGTGCTGCTGTTGGAGAGCGACGAGCGCTACGCGCGGCGGTCCTTCCAGTGGTTCCACCCTACCCATTTTGTCATTACGAACCTCTACCGGGACCAGTTGACCCGGAATGGGCACCCGGAGTGGGTCTATGACGCGATTCTGCCCGCGATCCATCCGGAGACGACGCTGGTGCTGAATGCGGACGACCCGCTGGTATCCTGTTTCGCGGAGAATCATGAAAAGGTCAAGTGGTTCGGTCTGGACCGGTGCTCCATCAGTAGAGAGGAGCACCACGGTGTTTACCACGACGGCGCGAGATGTCCTGTTTGTCAGGGATTGATGGAATACGACTGGTATCACTACGAGCACATCGGGCAGTACCACTGCACGGACTGCGGCCATCATAGGCATGACACGGATTTTGCTGTTACTGCGCTGGATCTGGAGAGCGGGAAGCTGGTCATTGACAGGGAGACGGAGATTTCCCTGGCTTTCAGGAGTATTTACAATGTNTACAANATTCTGGCNGCNTGGTCNGNNNGNTCNTTGGNNGGNGTGGANANNGNNACTATGGCCNCNGTNATCAACAACTATATTCTGAAAAATGGACGGATGGTGCAGTTTACTCTGGGCGGNCACCACGGAACNCTGCTGACCAGCAANCACGAGAATTCTGTGGCNTANGACACCAATCTGGGGTATATTGCCANTACCAAGNCNCCCTGNGAGGTGCTGATTATCGTGGACGCTATCAGCCGGAAGTATTTTACCGGCGAGACAAGCTGGCTGTGGGACATCGACTTTGACCANTTGAACTGTGAGTGGGTCAANAANATTGTNCTGTGCGGNAAGTATGTNAATGATCTGGCNATGCGGTTTGACTATACGNATATTCCGGCGGAGAAAGTCATCTGTTATGACACTGTGGCCCAGGCGGCTGAGGCGCTGAAGGCNGAGGGCGGNGAGGAGNTGTATGTGGTNACCTGCTTCTCTGACCGGGACAAGCTGCTGGGTTTGGTCCAGCGGGAGCAGTAAGGAGGGCTGACGATGGAACTGACGATTGCGCATCTGTACCCGGACAGCATGTCCCTGTACGGCGAGTANGCCAANGTGGCGGTCCTCCGCAGGCATCTGGAGGCTATGGGCGTGACGGNGGCGGTCCGGNATTTTACCTGTGAGGATGANTTGGATTTTTCTGAGGCGGANTTTATTTATATGGGGGCGGGNACTGAGAGGCGGCAGAAAAGCGTCCTNATTGCNGCGCCNNNCTATGNTCCGGNGNTGAAAGCTGCNGTGGAGCGCGGAGCGGTNGTNCTTTTTACCGGGAANGCNATGGAGACCCTGGGGGCNTCTGTTACCGACGCNAAGGGGAAAGTNTGGCCGGGTTANGCGCTGGCGGACTTCACCACNGTGGAGACGGACANNCGCAGTCCTGGGGATGTGGTGGCTGNGCCAACNCTGTGGGACGCGCCGGCGGTGGGNTTTATGAACAAGTGCAGTGTGACCCATGGNATNACTACGCCGCTGTTTAAGGAGNTGCCTTTGGGGTTNGGCAATGATGCGGAGCATGGCGCGGAGGGGTATGTGTCNGGNAATGTGTTTGCTACCCACCTCACCGGTCCGGTGCTGGTGAAGAATCCGGATTTTCTGGATGTGTTGATCCGGCGGCTGTTTGCGGCTAAGGGCTGGGATATTCCGGAAAGTCTCCCCGTCCTGCCCCATGAGCGGGAGGCTTACGCTGTGACCCTGCGGGAGTTGCAAGCCAGGGTATAAGAGGAAGTAGAGATGAAAAAAGTTTTTTCTTTGGCCTTATGTTTCGCCTTGATTCTAGGCCTGGCCGCCTGCGGACAGAGTGAGCAGGANAAGAAGTTCGANGAACTGGTCAGGCAAAGTTCAACTTCGGATGCGTCCGTTTTGGAAAGCCCCTCCGGGGCTGCGTATGACCCGGAAGGGCTTTCGGCGGATTTGGTTCTGCGCACCTACACCAGCAGAGGTTCGGTGGAAATCTGGGCGGACTGCATCCGGGAGTTTAACGAGACGTATCCCAATGTCCATATTGAGATCAAGGATTACGACCTCCTCAGCGACAGCGACGNTTATATCACCCAAACCACCGTGGCGCTCATGAGCGGCGAGGCGGGNGATATTCTGGATNTGAGCTANCTGCCGGCATACCGGTACTCGGCCAGCGGCGTGTTGAAGGAGCTGGACGGGTTTATGGAGGCCGANCCGGATTTTGCCGGGGATAAGTACTACACAAACATCATCGANGCNATGCGCTGCAATGGCANGCTCTACACCATGCCCTATGAGTTCACGCCCATCGGCATCCGGCTGGAGCTCCACACGGCTGACGATCTGCATGTATCATACGGGACGGGGGCGCCCATNAAGGTATCGGAAGTCCTGCGGATGGCCGCACAGGCGGAAATGCCCGCGCTGGATACCAGCAGNTGGGCGGCNTTCAACTTTGTGGAATTTTCCTCNCGGATCGANGAGGATGNGAAGACNGCTGACCTGGATTCNGAAAGNTTTGTNCAGTACCTNGAAGATCTGAGNGCGGTGGACTACGGAGCCAGCGGGTCGGGGGCCCGCCCCATGCCCGACGACGGCAATCTGGGCGGCGGGTTTGCCAGTATTGCAACCCTGATGCCAGCCGCAAAGACAATGATGCAGGGCTATCAGGATATGCTCGATTATTCTACTAATGTTGGAAACAGTTACATCACCAGCGAGGTCACCCCTCTGATGGCCCTGGAGACCGACGAAGGGGACNGCCTGTTCAGTGCCAGCAGTCTGGCCATCACCTCGGCCTGCGAGAACGACGAGGCGGCTTTTGCGTTTATCAAGTTCATGCTGGACTGCGAGCGGAAGCTGGATGAAGACTGTTATTTTACTTCCGCCCTGGGGCCTGTGAACCGGGGAGTTCATCAAAAGCTGCTGAAATTATATCTGAGGGACGANGCGGAAGTCGAGGCTTTGGATGCGTGGTACGCACAGCTGGATCAGGTCGTGTTTTATGACCGCAATATTGAGCTGCAAAACAAACTGAATGAAATCTGCGACCAGTATATGCGGGATTTNNTCAGCGCNGAGGACTGCGCNAANCAGATGCAGGGNGTTGCGGANATTTATTTGAANGAATAGGGGGTGCTTTATGAANAAAACNAANGTNTATTGGCTGTTTNTGCTGCCCAGTCTGCTGGGCGTGCTGCTGTTCTATNCCATACCGTTCCTGTTTTCACTCTACTACGCAATGGTGGACAACATGGGCACCCGGAATTTTGTGGGACTGCGGAATTTTATCGATACTTTGACCAATCCGCTCTTTCAGTCGGCAGCGCGGAACACGGTTATTTTTATTGGGCTTTCTGTGCTCCTCAGCATGGCGGTTTCGCTGTTTCTGTCACTATGTCTGCAAAATATAAAGAGGGGCAGGGCGCTCGCTACCATGCTGATGCTCCTGCCGCTGGTGGTGCCGTCGGGCACCATCGTCTATTTCTGGAAAGTGCTGTTTGATTCCAATGGGCTTGTACCAAAACTGCTGCTCCAAATGGGCGTCAGCCACGAGGCCGTGGCGCGGAGCGGCTGGGCTATGGGCGTGCTGGTGGTGGTGTTCCTGTGGAAGAACGTCAGCTACAATATCGTGCTGTTCTGGTCGGGACTCAACTGGATCCCCAAGACATACTACGAACAGATGGCCCTGGCGGGGGCGGGCAGATGGAAGCAGTNCACGAATGTAACGTGGATTTANCTTTCGCCCACTACNTTTGTAGTGCTTCNGATGAGNATTGCNAACAGCTTCAAGGTATTCAAAGAGGTCTATATGCTCTACGGCGCGTACCCCAGCCCGGACATCTACATGCTCCAGCACTACATGAACAACCAGTTCCTGTCGCTGAATATGCAGAAGCTCTCCAGCGCCGCGTACATCCTGTTTCTGGCTATCGGCGTGATCTTGCTCATTGTGTTCTACGCCCAGAAGCGCGTCACGGACGCCTATCAGTAAGGGGGGTGCTTTTATGAAATCCCGTCATATTTTCTCAAAGATCTGCATCATAATTGCCGCGGGGGTGGCTGTGTTCCCCATCGTGTTCATCTTCGCCAATTCCTTCATGGGCGGCGGTGAGATCGTCAGCCGCTACTCGGCAGAAATTCTGGAGTCCAACGCCGGGGACTTCGCCTCCCACGGTATCCACTTTGTGCGGTTTGGGCTGCTCCCGGATGCGTTTACGCTTGAGCAGTACAAGCAGCTTTTATTCGGGAGTCCCGGTTATCTGCGGATGTTCTGGAACTCGGTTCTGCTGATTATTCCGGTACTGATCGGTCAGTGCGTGATTGCGCCGCTGGCGGCTTATGCGTTCGAGAATATCAGGTGGAAGTATAAGGAAGCCCTCTACTTTATGTACATTATCGTGATGCTCATGCCCACGCAGATACTGCTGGTACCCAACTTCATCGTTGCGGGATGGCTGAATATCCGGGAGAGCAGTTTAGCCATCATTTTACCCGCAATGTTCCACCCATTGGGGGTTTTTCTGATTCGCCAGCAGCTGAAAAACTTCCCCAAAGACTGCATGGAGGCCGCCGCCCTGGACGGCGCCGGGCCGTGGAAAACATACCGGTGTATTGTGCGGCCCAATTTGAAATCCGTGGTGGCGGCGCTGGTGGTGCTGCTGTTCGCCGACAACTGGAATATCGTGGATCAGGCGGTGGTATTCATTAAAAACATCTATGAAAACCCGCTGTCGGTGTACCTGGGCAGCGTGGTCACGGGCGACCCGGGGATGTTCTTTGCCGTCTCCGTGTTCTATCTGATACCCGCGCTGCTGGTGTTCCTGCTGGGGCAGGATTACCTGACGGAGGGCATCACGCTGTCCAGCGTGAAGTCGTAGAGGAGAAAAAGATGAAAAAATCACGGATTGTATACATATGTATTTCCATCGTATATATTTTGGTGGTTGTGGGGGCCACAGTCTATGGCCTGACCGTCTATCAGGACAACCTGCCGCAGGTGGAGCTGATCCCGTCTGTTGGCGCGAGAGTTCCAAAGGATTGTCTGCAAGTGGGGCCGACAGGGATGGTGGTGAACACCGTCGAGCGGCAGGACGGCCCCTGGGGCTATCGGTATGTGATCAAGCAGCTCAACGCGTACTCGTGCCAGGAGCTGCCGGACGGGGATATGTTCGTCTTTGAGGTCATGTCCAATGTGAATCCTCTTGTTGCCGGCAGCACGGTGGAATATTTATATGACGGCATGGAAGTGCGGATCTCTTAGCGGCAGTGAATACGGCAAAACCCCCATCCGCGGCTGCGGATGGGGGTTTTCAATGATCCAATTACTCGGTCACGTAGGGCAGCAGGGCGATCTGACGGGCGCGCTTGATGGCCTCGGTCAGCTGGCGCTGGTGCATGGCGCAGGTACCGGTGGTCCGGCGGGGCAGGATCTTGGAGCGCTCGGAAATGAAGCGGCGCAGCTTGGCGGCGTCCTTATAGTCGATGTGCTCGCACTTGTCCACGCAGAACTGGCAGACCTTTCTCCGCTTCCGGGGAGCGCCGGGGCGGGAAGGACGATTTTCACGATCCATAGGCATGGTCCTTATTCCTCCTTGTTTAGGATATCCGCGCCGCACGGCGGCGCGGGCGATAAATTTTTCGTTATTCCCCATTTTTTCCCGCCCACGGGGCGGGGGACGGGGGTGTACTTTTCCCGCGAGGGAAAAGTACCAAAAGCTCGCTTAGGAAACTACGTTTCCTAAGAACCTTCCTGAATTACGAGGGGAGTTTATTTGCGCTACGACGTAACGGATTTGGTTCTATCCGGGTGCTTACCCAAATGCTCGGTGCGTTGCGTCTATCCGTTTGTTCTAACAGGGCCAGCAGCATAATCCGCTTCTATTCTTACTACCTGGCCACCGCCAGGAGACGATTTCATGAACCAT
>JAAVHD010000054.1 GCA_014799915.1 Oscillibacter sp. | reverse complement strand
GAACGGGACTTTTTTCTTCCGTCAGCCCGGGACCTACGCGGCCCCGGACTCCGCGCCTTCTTTTGTCGCGCGACAAAAGAAGGCAAAAACGCGCTTGAACCTACGGTTCAAGACTCCCTCGGGCATCGCCTGGCGGCGACACCTTATTACGGGAGTAATTGTTTTTTGCGCTGATCCTCTAGTCCGTCCGGTCTAAATCGGATTTTTAGCGGTTTCTGCTGCGGTGGTGCTATTTTAGGATGTTATCTTAGTCCCTACCGTATTACGCGAGGGGAGCTCCCCGGGGTGCTAGGAAATAGATGGTACTCCTGGCGGTGGCCAAGTAGTAGGAGTAGAAACAGATTTTGCTGCTGGCTCCGTTAGGGCGAACGGGTAGATGCAAGGCACCGAGCATGTAGGTAAGCCCCCCGGTAGAACCAAACCCGTTACGTCGTAGCGTAACTAGACAAATACATTAGGGGATTCTCAAGGGTGGCGGAGCCCCCTTGAGGGTGCTTTTGCTTCTTTTCCCACAAGGGAAAAGAAGGCCCCCGCGCCGGCGAGGCGCGAATCTATAATAAAGAAAAATCGACCGCGGCCCGCAGGGCCGCAGATTAAACTGGTGCCGCCGCTGCGCGGCGGCAAAAGAGGTAAGTTACGATGGATCAGAAGAAAATCAGAAATTTTTCGATTATCGCCCACATTGACCACGGCAAGTCCACACTTGCCGACCGTCTGTTAGAGGTCTGCGGAGCCGTCTCCGAGCGTGAGATGGAGAGCCAGCTCCTCGACAACATGGACCTGGAGAGAGAAAGAGGCATTACTATCAAGGCACGGGCAGTCACCCTGAGCTATGAAGCTCAGGATGGGGAAACTTACACCCTTAATCTCATTGACACCCCGGGCCATGTGGACTTCAACTACGAGGTCAGCCGCTCCTTGGCGGCCTGCGAGGGCGCTGTCCTGGTGGTGGACGCCAGTCAGGGCATCGAGGCCCAGACTCTGGCCAACACCTACCTGGCCCTGGACAATGATCTGGAGATCCGCCCCGTCATCAACAAGATCGACCTCCCCGCCGCCGACCCGGAGCGGGTCAAGCACGAGATCGAGGATATTATTGGCATTCCGGCGCTGGATGCGCCGGAGATCTCTGCGAAAGTCGGCATCAATATCCCCGCCGTACTGGAGGACGTGGTGCAGAACATCCCCGCCCCCGAGGGCGACCCCAACGCTCCCCTGCGGGCGCTGATCTTCGACAGCTACTACGACGCCTATAAGGGCGTGATCGTCTACTTCCGGATCGTGGATGGCACCGTAAAAAAGGGTATGCCTATCAGAATGATGGCCTCCGGGGCCCAGTATCAGGTGCTGGAGTGCGGTCTTCTTCGTCCTCTGGGCTACGAGCCCTGCGACCAGCTCCAGGCAGGCCAGGTGGGCTATATCACCGCCTCCATCAAAAACGTCCGGGACACCGAGGTGGGCGACACCATCACTGGTCAGGAAAACCCCGCCAGCGAGCCCCTGCCCGGCTACCGGAAGGCCCAGTCTATGGTCTACTGCGGCGTTTACACCGAGGACGGCAGTAAGTATCCCGATCTGCGGGACGCGCTGGAGAAATTGCAGCTCAACGACGCCTCCCTGACCTTCGAGCCGGAGAGCTCGGTGGCCCTGGGTTTTGGCTTCCGGTGCGGATTTTTGGGGATGCTCCACATGGAGGTCATCCAGGAGCGTCTGGAGCGGGAGTTTGATCTTGATCTGATCACCACCCTGCCCTCCGTTATCTACAAGGTCACCAAGACCGACGGCACGGTGGTCAACGTGGACAACCCCCACAACTACCCTGATCCCAGCGTCATCACCTCCTCGGAGGAGCCTTATGTCAAGGTCTCCATCATCTCCCCCAACGAGTACGTGGGCAACATCATGCCCCTGTGCCAGGACCGCCGGGGCGAGTTCAAGGATATGCAGTATCTGGACACCCATCTGGTTGAACTGCATTATCAGATGCCGCTCAACGAGATCATCTACGACTTCTTCGATACGCTGAAGGCCCACACCAAGGGCTACGCCTCCCTGGATTACGAGCTTTCCGACTACCGGGAGAGCGATCTGGTGAAGGTGGACCTGCTGCTCAACGGGGATCAGGTGGACGCCCTCAGCTTCATTGCCCACCGGGACAAGGCGTACCCCCGCGCCCGGCGGCTGTGTGAGAAGCTGAAGGAAAACATCCCCCGCCAGCTCTTTGAGGTGCCTATCCAAGCGGCCATTGGCGGACGGATCATTGCCCGTGAGACGGTGAAGGCCATGCGCAAGGACGTCCTTGCCAAGTGCTACGGCGGCGATATCACCCGGAAGAAGAAGCTGCTGGAGAAGCAGAAGGAAGGCAAGAAGAAGATGCGAAATTTGGGCACCGTACAGTTGCCGACAGAGGCATTTATGGCGGTTTTGAAGCTGGATGAATAAAGGAGAAGGAGCATCTTCTTGCCTTCCGCGAGCGCAAGCGAGCCGCCGCGGAAGCGGCGTACAAGCGTTTTGCGAAGCAAAACCTTGGCGGAGGGCGGATTCACTCCGCCCGAGCATTTCAAAATAAAGGAGGTCCCCATAAAATCAATGATTTTATGGGGCGGGCAAGAAGAAGATGCGGAATTTGGGCACCGTACAGTTGCCGACGGAGGCATTTATGGCGGTTTTGAAACTGGATGAATAAAAGAGAGATCGTATCATAGAAAGCGGTCCCGCGTTGCACTCCAACGCGGGACCGCTTTTTCTATTCCTCGTTTAGATCCCACTCCATAAACCGGCGGAAGGTCCGGAAGCCGACGGCTTCATAGAACTGTAAAGCCCCTTCGTTGAAAGTCCACATGTCCAGCTCGATCCGGGTGAAGCCCTTGGCCCTGGCGTCCTCCCCCATGAACGCCATCAGCTCCCGGCCCACACCCTGGCGCTGGAAGGCCGTGTCCACGCCGAACTCTGTGACATAATAGATTTTCCTCTCCCGGCTATAGGGGGACTCCTGCTTGTTGAGATACTCCACGCCAGCCATGCCGTAGATCACGCCGTCCCGCTCCGCTACGATCACGTCGCTGTCCTCGCTCCGGTACATCTCATATACACGCTCCTGTAATTCCTGACAGAATCCGGGCTTGAAGATGTCGGGCCGTCCGTTGACATGGAGCTCGCTGACCTGTTTCCGCAGTTCATTGACCCGGGGGAGGTCCTTTTCTTCCGCAAAACGCACCATGGGCTTATCCCTCCTGTTTTTGATAGAATGAGCGTATTCTATCACAGCGGGAGAGAGCTTGCAACTTTTTTAGCGCAGGAGGGGCAGACTGCCGGTCAGGCGGCTGACCAGCTTCCCCTCGCCGCAGAGGGCGAGACCCAGGTATCTCAGGGCCTCTGGCGGCGTGACGGCCATTTTCTCAATGAACTCCTCGTAGGTCCGGCAGCCCTGGGCCAGGTCGGTGAAGTCCACCGCTGTCAGGCCGGAGAATGCAGGCTCGGAGAGTTTGGCACGAATCTCTCCCAAAATCTCCGGTGTTCCCCGGAGGACCGGCACCGGAAAACGGATGACCCCCGAATGTGTCCGCCCTCCGCCGTCGCACACATCACCGCCCACCACGTCAGGCCTCCTCTGTCCCATGGTGATCCCTAGAATGGCGGCCGTGTTGGCGGCCACTCCGGTGGGCAGGGAACCGTCCAAGACGATCACACATTTTTCCTGATTCATTTCTTATCCTCCTGATACATTCTGGCATAGGCGGCAGGGGGCAGGCCGATGAACTGGGTAAAGAACCGGGAGAAGTGGCTCTGATCCGAAAAGCCCGTCCGCAGTCCCGCCTCCGCCGGGGGAACGCCCTGCTCCAGCAAAATTTTGGCCTGTCCGATGCGGAGGGCCTGGAGATACCGGTAGGGCGTGACGCCCCTGCTGCCGGTAAAGGCGCGGAGCAGAGCGGACTTGCTCAGGCCGCTCTCCCGGCAGAGCTGATCCAGTGTGACGCGCTCACTGAAGTGCGCCTCCATATAGGCGCAGGCCCGCGCCACTTCATCCCCGGCACAGGCCGGGGGACTGACCGTGCGGCCATACCTCTCCACCAGACGGGCAGCCAGGAGGAGCAGGACTTCTTCCTTCTCAAACTCCCGGGAGCCCTCCATCACCATCCGGTGGAGCCGGAGAAGATTTTCCGCCATTTCCTGGTCCCGGATCACGTTCTCGGAAAAGACCGGCGGCTCCCTTACCCCTGTCACCTCCTCCGCCAGGGCCAGCATGGTCTCCTGGGGGATATGCAGGGAGCGGTAGTCCAGTTTTTCTCCGCCGGAGGAAGCGCACCCGTGGCTGTCCCCCGGCTGAAAAAGGAGAATGTCCCCCGGCCCGATGATATAGTCCACATTTTTGCAGAACAGCCGCCGGTGTCCCGCCTCCATGAGGCCCAGGACATAGTAATCGTGGAAGTGGTGGGGGAAGGGCTGCTCCATCCCCTGAAACTGGCAGGCGTCCAGACCGAGATCCCCATCGTGGCAAAGGGTACGCAGTTCGTTTTTCACGGCAAGCCCTCCTTGTCTTCCATCATTCTATCAGATTCTCTCCCGGATTTCTTGTATGATATCTTCTTTTCCCGGCGGAAAATGCGGAGCGGTTTCTCTTGACCTGGCGGATATTTCGCGGTATACTTTATGTTGTGGCATTAGATGCTGTATCACGGTATAGGAGGGCCATCAATGGCAACTGTGAAGAAGACGAGGAAGTCCGCCGTCCCCTACTACGCGGCGGCGGCGGTGTGGGTCGCCTGGGCGGCACTGCGGGACCTGTACAAGCCGGGGCAGTTTGCCTTTGTGGCGGTGCTGTCGGCGGGGGTGTTCCTGCTGCTGCGAGCGGTGTGCAAGGACGAGGTCATCGAGACCGTGGTCCCCGATCCCCCCAAGGAGACGGAGAAGCCCACCGGCAACGCGGAGCTGGACAAGATGATCTCTGATGGACAGAAGGCCATCGCTGAGATGAAGCGCCTGGATGACGCGATCGAGGACGAGAAGATCTCCCAGGACATCCGCCGCCTGGAGACGGTGTCTCAGCAGATTTTCGACAACGTGAAGGCCGATCCCAGTAAGCTGCCCCAGATCCGGCAATTCATGGACTACTACCTGCCCACCACGCTGAAGCTCCTCAACGCCTATGACCGCATGGACTCCACCGGCGTGGCCGGGGACAACATCACCGGGACCAAGGAGAAGGTGGAGAGTATGATGGACACCATCGTCACCGCCTTTGAGAAGCAGCTGGACGGCCTGTTTGGGGAGTATGCCATGGATATCTCCACCGACATCGCCGTGATGGAAAATCTGCTGGCCCGGGAGGGTCTGGCAGGGAATCAGATGGAGGCCCAGACCATCAAGAACGCTGACGGTACGGATATAAAACTGGAGTTTTAAGAGGAGAAAGGAAGGTTTTTTATGGCAGACGTGATTTTATCCTTTGTGCTCTCCATTCTGGAGGGAGGACTGTCCGGCGCGATTTTCTATTACGCGGGACAGGAGAAGGACAAGAAGTGCAAGGTGCTCATGTATATCGCCAGCGCCGCCTGGTTCATCCTCTCGGTGCTGGACGGCGTAGAGGGCGCCAGAGCGCTGAAAGCCGCCGGACGGGAGAAGGCCGGCGAGGACGAAGCGCCGGAGTTCTGGAACCCTGACGAGATAACTGACTGAATAACAAAACGGAGGAGATAACAATGAGTGATATGGAGGGCATGATGCCCGAGCTGACCCTGAACGCCGACGCCGCCAGGGTGGAGACCCCCACCCTGACGCTGAGCACGGACCCTGAGCCCGCTCCTGAGCCCGCCAAGCCGGAGGTGAAGCCCGTCGTCATCGACGACAGTATGCTCACCGAGGCGGAGAAGAAGGTGGTGGACGACTTCGCCAAGAAGATCGACCTCAACGACTCCCAGATGATCCTGCAATACGGCGTGGCCGCCCAGAAGGGGGTTGCCCAGTTCTCCGAGAGCGCCCTGAGCAGCGTGCGCACCAAGGACCTGGGTGCGGTCGGCGATACGCTGACCAACCTGGTGACGGAGGTCCGCTCCATTGGCCAGGAGGAAGAGGAGAAGGGGCTCTTTGGCATCTTCAAGAAGGCCGGCAACCGGATGGAGACCATGAAGGCCCAGTACAGCAAGGCCGAGGCCAACGTGGACAAGATCGTCCGGGAGCTGGAGGAGCACCAGCGGACCCTGATGAAGGACATCGCCATGTTTGACCAGATGTACGATCTGAACCTGAAGTATTACAAGGAACTGACCATGTACATCATCGCCGGGAAGAAGCGCCTGGCGGAGGTCCGGTCCGGCCAGCTGGAGGAGCTGCGCAAGAAGGCCGAGGCCAGCGGTGCCCCCGAGGACGCCCAGGCGTACAACGATCTGGTGCAGATGTGCGACCGGTTTGACAAGAAGCTCCACGATCTGGAGCTGACCCGGATGGTGTCCATCCAGATGGGGCCCCAGACCCGGATGCTGCAAAACAACGACACGCTGATGGTGGAGAAGATCCAGTCCTCCCTGGTGAATACCATCCCCCTGTGGAAAAGCCAGATGGTGATGGCCCTGGGTCTGGAGAACAGCCGCCGGGCCACTGCCGCCCAGACGGCTGTGACCAACGCCACCAACGAGCTGCTCAAGAAGAACGCCGACATGCTGAAGATGGGCACCATCGCCACCGCCAAGGAGGCCGAGCGGAGCATCATCGACATCGAGACCCTCCAGCACACCAACCAGCAGCTGATCTCCACCCTGGACGAGGTGATCCAGATCCAGCGCGACGGCGCGCAGAAGCGCCGGGAGGCCGAGGTGGAGCTGGGCCGCATCGAGGGCGAGCTCAAGCAGAAGCTGATGGAGCTAAGGGGTTAAATGAAATTATTGAAAAACCGGGGCTTTGCCGCAGTCGTTCTGATCGCGGCCATTGTCCTTTCCTCACTCTACGGCCTGTCTAAAAAGCCGGAGGTGGAGGTCCCCCAGGGCGGCGCGGCCCTGAATGAAAATCTGTCCACCACGGAGTACGAGGATTTTATCATCGACAACGCGAACGTGCTCTCCGGCAAGGCTGAAAAATCCTTGAGCCTCTACAACGCCAACTGGGATCTGACCGGCAGCATCATGGCCGTGGTCACCGTCCGGGACGCGGGTGGAAACCTGGAGGACGCCGCCTGGGATTGGGCCGATGACCTGGAGCTGGGAGAGAACGACGCCATCCTTTTGCTGGATACCGGAGCAAAGGAGGGCTGCGTGGTAGCCAGCGGGCGGTTCTATGAGCGGCTGGCCGCACAGTCCGGCAGCTTCGTGGACGCCGCCTTGGCCGACGGGATCAAGGCCGGGGATTACGGCGCGGCGGCGCTGTCCCTGTTTGGACAGATCCATCTGCTCTTTGGTGCTTCCTACGGGGAAGATGCTTTCTTTACCGGCGGCGGTGCTTTCGGGATCATCACCGCTTTGATCCCGGTCATTATCCTGCTGGTCGTGCTGATCGTTTTGTTCAACATCATCGACAGCATCCGCTACAGCAGCTGGTATGGCCGCTATGGCACGATGGCCGCGCCGCCTGTGGTGTACCGGCCTGTCTTCTGGTGGCACCGGCCCGGCAGCCGGTGGTTCCGGCGGCGGCATGCGCCGCCTCCCCCGCCCCCGCCCAGAGGGCCCGGCGGGCCCGGTCCCCGGCCTCCTATGGGTGGAGGTCCCCGCCCCCCGGCAGGCGGAGGTCCCAGGCCGCCAGTGGGCGGCAGTCCCAGACCCCCAATGGGCGGAAGCCCCCGTCCTCCTATGGGTGGGAGTTCCAGACCGCCAGTTGGTGGAAGTTCCCGGCCCGGAAACATCAAGCCGCCGGTGAGCGGCGGCTCCCGTCCTTCGCAGCCGCGCAGCGGCAGCTTTGGAGGCGGTTCCAGAGGCGGCGGTTTCGGAGGAAACTCGCGGAGCGGCAGCTTCGGGGGAGGTTCCCGGGGCGGAGGCTTCGGCGGGGGTTCCCGTGGAGGCGGCAGCTTTGGGGGAGGCTCCAGAGGAGGCGGCTTCGGAGGAGGCCGGCGGTAAAGTCTATTTTAGGAAAGAATGAATAAATCCCCGCGCACGGATTGGCAGGAAAATTTTCCGCCAGGATGTGCGCGGGGATTTTTGCTTCCCTTACAGGACCGCCACCGTCGTCACCGACCCGGCGTCTTCCATGTGCCAGACCTGACGCAGTGCGCCGGTTTCCGGATTCACGGCGTGGACGCAGACGGAGCAGTCATCCTGCCCGCCTGAGAGCAGATACCGGCCATCCGGGGTGATGCAGAAATCACGCGGCGTCTTTCCGCCGCTGGGATAGAAGGCAGGGGTTTCCAGACCTCCGTCCTCCCGGACCGGGAAGACGGCAATCAGACTGGGGCCCCGCAGGGAGGTGTACAGGAATCTCCCGCTGGGGTGCATCCGTACCGCCGCGCCCATGGCCGGTCCCTGCAAGCCCTCCGGCATAGCGGGCAGAACCTGGATCAGTGTCCCGGTTTCCACGTCAAATACGTCTATCTCGCCGGACAGCTCCGTCAACACGTAGAGCCGCTGCCCGGAAGCGTCGAATGTGCCATGACGTGGCCCCTGACCCGGCTGGGTACACAGCTCGCCGTCCGGCGTAAGCCATCCCCGCTTCCAGTCCGCCCGGAACCGCCGTATCCGATCCGCACCCAGGTCGCAGACATACACCTGTTTCCCGTTAGGATGAATCAGGATCTGGTGGGGATGAGGCCCCTCTTGCCTGTTCAAATCCGGCCCGCTCCCCTGAAAGCGCAAGGAGCAGGACATATCCTCCAGCTCCTCCCCCAGAGGCAGGACACAGACACCGCCGTTATAGCTGGCGGCCAGTACGTGCCTGCCGTCAGGCGAGAACACCGCATGGCAGGCCAGCGGCCCGGCGGCCATACGCCGCCCGAGGAGACGCAGCTGCGTCCCCTCAATGACGTAAGCTGATACCGTGGACCCCGGTACGCCGCCAACCGTTTCCAGCTCGTTAGCGCAGCAGAGTACATTCCCCCGCACCGCCAGATAGGACGGGTTGACAGCGTCTTCCGTCACGTTCAACAGCTCCAGCCGCCCCGTTTCCTCGTCCAGAGCGCAGCAGGCGATTCCCTTGCTGCGCCCCGGTACGATTTCGCCGGAGGCCATCGGTATATCCTGGGTGTATCCACCCAGCCAGACCAGCCGCATCAGATATTACTGACTACGGCGGTCACAAGCTGCTTGAACTGTACCGCCACCCGGTCCGCCGTCTCCTGAACCTCCTTGTGATCCAGCGGCTGCTTGGAGATGCCCGCGGCCATATTGGTGATGCAGGAGATGCCGCACACCTCCAGACCCATGTGTCTGGCGGCCAAGGCCTCGCAGGCGGTGCTCATGCCCACCGCGTCGCCGCCCCAGACGCGGCACACACGCACCTCGGCGGGGGTCTCATAGGCGGGGCCGGTGAGCTGGACGTACACGCCCTCCTCCAGAGGGATGTTCAGCTTCTCCGCCTCTTTCTTGATGATCTCCCGCATCCGCAGACTGTAGACCTCGCTCATATCGGGGAAGCGGGGACCCAGCTCATCCAGATTCGGCCCGATCAGCGGGGAGGGGATGCCGGTGGTGATGTGGTCTGTCAGCAGCATGAAGCAGCCGGGGTGGAAGGAGGTGTTCACGCCCCCCGCCGCATTGGTGAGCACCAGCTTTTTCGCTCCCATGAGGCCCATCAGCCGGGTGGGCAGCACCACGTCGGACATGGGGTAGCCCTCATAGTAGTGGACCCGGCCCTGCATGATGACCACCGGCACATCCTGCACATAGCCGAGGACAAACCGGCCCTTGTGCCCCGCCACCGTGGAGGTGGGGAAGCCCTCGATCTCGGTGTAATCAATGGTCTGCTCGATTTTGATCCCGTCGGCGTAGTCGCCCAGGCCGGAGCCCAGGATCAAAGCCACCTCTGGCTTGAAATCTGTCTTCGCCCGGACGCTCTCCAGGCATGTCATCAGCTTGCGGTATATATCGTTCATCCGTTGCTCCTTTCGCTTCTCAGACCAGCTTATCCAGGATGGACCGCCCGATGGTCCCCTCCGGCATGGCAAGGCCAAAATTCTCCGCGATGGAAGCGCCGATCACCGCGAAGGTGTCCGCTTCCTCCAGCGCGCCGCCCTCTGCCATCTTCCGGGAATAGGCTACAAAGGGCACATACTCACGGGTGTGGTCCGTACCGGTGTAGGTGGGGTCGTTGCCGTGGTCCGCTGTGAGGATCAGCAGATCGTCCTCCCGCAGCTTCTCCAGCAGCACGCCCAGGTTCTTGTCAAACTTCTCGATCTCCTCGCCGTAGCCCTGTACATTCCGGCGGTGGCCCCACAGGGCGTCAAAGTCCACCAGATTGGTGAAGCAGAGGCCGTGGAAATCCTTTCCGGCCAGCTCAATGGTCTGCTCCATGCCGTGGACAGAGCTGTTGGAGTGGTAGGTCTCGGTGATGCCCTCGCCGCAGAAGATGTCGTTGATCTTCCCCACGCCGATGACGTCCAAGCCCGCGTCCTTCATCACATTCAGCGTGGTCAGGCCCGTGGGCTTGAGGGCGTAGTCGTGGCGGTTGCTGGTGCGCTTGAACTCGCCCTTCTTCTTTCCCACATAAGGCCGGGCGATGACGCGGCCCACCCGCCACTCGTCACGGGACAGGGTGATCTCCCGGGCGATCTCGCAGCAGCGGTACAGGTTTTGCAGATCAAAGGTCTCCTCGTTGCCGCAAATCTGCAGCACCGAGTCGGCGGAGGTGTAGACGATCATCGCGCCGGTATTGATCTCCTCCTCCGCCAGCTCCTCCAGGATCTCCGTGCCGCTGGCGCTCTTGTTGCCGATGACCCGCTTGCCGCAGCGCTTCTCCAGCTCCGCCACCAGCTCCGGCGGGAATCCGGTGTCGGTGAAGGTGCGGAAGGGGCTGGTGGTGTGGATGCCCATCATCTCCCAGTGGCCCGCCATGGTGTCCTTGGCGTTGCTGGCCTCGGCGATGCGCATATAGCGCCCCATGGGCCGCTCCACACCCTTCATCTCTCCGCCGGGATGCAGGTTCAGCATCCCCAGCTTTTGCAGGTTGGGGATATCCAGCTTCCCCATGCGCTCCAGAATATGTCCGAAGGTATCCACGCCGTTGTCGCCGAAGCTGGGGGAGTCCGGCATAGCGCCGATCCCCAGGGAGTCCAGAACAACGACGAATACCCGTTTATACTCGCTCATATCGGTTTTCCCTCTTTTCTTTCCAGCCCTCCCCGGCAAGGATACCGGGGAGGGCTGAAATTTTTTTGTATTATGCCAGATTTGCCGGTCCGAAGCCCAGAGGCAGCAGCTCCCGCAGGGTGTAGACGTCGTACTGCTCCCGGCTGGTGGCCAGAATGACCTGGAAGCTGTCCGGATCGCAGAACTCCATCATCACCTGACGGCACACGCCGCAGGGGGCGGCGTACTCCGTCAGCACGCCATCCTTGCCGCCCACGACGCAGATAGCGTCGAAGGTCCGCACGCCCTCGCTGACAGCCTTGAAGAAGGCAGTCCGCTCGGCGCAGTTGGTGGGCGTGTAGGCGGCGTTCTCAATGTTGCAGCCGCCGTAGATCGTCCCGTTTTTGGCCAGCAGCGCGGCTCCTACCTTGAAATGGGAATAGGGAGTGTAGGAGAAGTTCAGCTGCTCAATGGCTGTGTCGATCAGCTTTTGCACAAGTGCCTTTTCCACTGCGCACCGCTCCTCTCAATAGCCGGAGGCCTCTTCGTTCTTCACGATCTTGACGATCCGACTGGTGCCCAGTCGGTCCGCGCCCAGGGCAAGGAACTTCTCCGCGTCGTCCAGGGAGGAGATGCCGCCCGCAGCCTTGATCTTCACGTTGGGGCCTACGTGTTTTGCAAACAGCTCCACATCCGCGAAGGTGGCTCCGGCCTTGGAGAAGCCGGTGGAGGTCTTGATATAGTCCGCACCGGCGTTGGTGACCAGCTCGCACATCTTGACCTTCTCCTCGTCGGTCAACAGGCAAGTCTCAATAATGACCTTCAGGATCTTGTCCCCGCAGGCCGCCTTCAGCGTGCGGATCTCATTCTCCACCAGGTCATAACGTCCGTCCCGCAGCCAGCCGATGTTGATGACCATGTCGATCTCCGACGCGCCGTTGGCAATGGCGTCCTTCGTCTCGAACTCCTTGACGGCGGTGGTCACGTTGCCGTTGGGGAAGCCGATGACGGTGCAGACGGCCATTTTGCCCTGCAAATAGTCGGCCGCCTCCTTCACATAGCAGGGCGGGATGCACACGGAGGCGGTGCCGTACTTCACGGCGTCGTCGCAGATCTGCTTGATCTCCGCCCAGGTGGAGGGCTGGAGCAGCAGGGTGTGGTCTACATGCTTGAGAATTTCTTTGACATCCATCATGGAAAAGTCTCCTCCATCTTATTTGGTTTTCTGGTCCGCCCGGATCAGGTTCCGGATGGCCTCCACGGCCACCTGGATGGCCCCGTCGGTGTCGTGGACCACGGGGTTGTCCAGTCCTAACTTCTCCCGCTCCTGGTTGGCAACCACCAGGAAGCAGGACCCGCAGCGCACCTTCAGCGCGCTGGCCACCACGAACAGCGCCGCCGACTCCATCTCGGAGGCCAGACAGCCCAGACGTTTCCATGCTTCCCACTTATTGAGCAGTTCATAACTCACCGGCTTGACTTCCGGCTCGTGCTGCCCATAAAAGGAGTCCTTGCACTGGACCACGCCGGTGTGGAAATCGAAGCCCTTGCTCCTGGCCGCGGCCACCAGGGCGTTTGTGACCTCCAGGTCCGCCACGGCGGGGAACTCGATGGGAGCGTACTCCCGGCTGGTGCCCTCCATGCGGATGGCGCCGGTGGCGACCACGATGTCGCCGCTTTTCACCGGGGTCTGCATCCCGCCGCAGGTGCCGACGCGCAGAAAAGTATCCGCGCCGCACCGCACCAGCTCCTCCATGGCGATGGAGGCGGAGGGGCCGCCGATACCTGTGGAGGTGACGCTGACCTTCACCCCGTCCAGGGTGCCGGTGTAGGTCACATACTCCCGGCTGTCGGCGATCATCACCGGATCGTCAAAATACTGGGCGATCTTTGCGCAGCGCTTGGGGTCGCCGGGCAGGATCACATAGCGTCCCACCTCGCCGGGTGCCACCTGGATATGATAGAGGCGGCTGGCGTCCTCAGAATAGTTTTTCATCGTTCTTCACTCATCCTTCTACGAAGTTATTACAGCGGCAATTATTTAATTGCCGCTGTAATAAACCATGGTTTACCGCTGCCCCTTATCGTATGGGATACCTTCCGCCTTGGGAGCCTTGGACGTCTTGGAGACAAACACCAGCACCACCAGGGAGATGATATAGGGGAGCATGTTGTACACTGTACTGGGCAGGTTCAGATCCCGCAGCGTGGGGAAGCCGGTGTACACGTTGGACAGCGCCCGGAACAAACCGAACAGCAGCGCCGCCAGACCGATGTTGACGGGCTTCCACTGACCGAAGATCATGACCGCCAGGGCCAGGAAGCCAAAGCCGGCCACGCCGTTTTCAAACTTCCACTCGCTGACGCCGGCGGTGATGTACACCAGTCCGCCCAGTCCGCCCAGCGCGCCGGAGATCAGCACGCCCGCGTAGCGCATCTTGTACACATTGATACCCACGGAGTCCGCCGCCTGGGGGTGCTCGCCGCAGGCCATGAGCCGCAGGCCGAACTTGGTCTTGTACAGCACCACATAGGACGCGATGAGCACCAGCAGGGCGATGAGCATGAACCAGTTGAACTCAAACCGGCCGATGTTCAGGAAAAACGCCTTCTTCGCCTGGCCGTAAGCCACGGTGGAGGACACGTTGTCGGCGCTCTCGGCCATGTTGATGGCCCGCACCAGCACCACGGCGGCGGCGGGGCCCAGCAGGTTCAAAGCCGTGCCGACCAGAGTCTGGTCCGCGTTGAAGCGGATGGCCGCCACGCCCAGCAGCAGGGAGAAGATCATCCCCACGCCCACAGAGGCGATGATGACCAGCAGGATCATCACGATAGCGGGCACGCCGGTGGCGTATTTCATCGCCAGAGCGCCGCCCAGGGCGCCCATGACCATGATGCCCTCCAGACCGATGTTGATGACGCCGCTGTGCTCAGAGAAGCAGCCGCCCAGTGCCACCAGCACCAGCACGGAAGCAAAAATCAGGGTGTATTGGATCAGAAGCACCATTACGCATTGCCTCCTTTCTTCGCCTTCTCGTCCCGCTTATCCAGATAGCGGTTGAGCCACAGCCGGAAGAACAGGACGAAGCCGCACAGGTAAATAATGAACGCGGAGATCAGATCCGAGATCTGGGCACAGTACATGCTCTTGTCCACGTACGTGCCGCCGCTGGTGATATGCTGGATGAAATAGGAAGCGAAGATGGTGCCGATGGGGTGCAGGCCGCCCAGGAAGGCGGCGGCGATGCCGTTGAAGCCCATGGCCGGCACGCTGGTCTGCTGCACCATCCACTGCTCGATACCGGTGAGGTAGTAGATGCCCGCCGCAAAGCCCGAGAGGCCCCCGGCGATCATCATGGTGAGGATGATGTTACGCTGCTCCTTCATGCCGCAGTACTTGGCGGCGTGCTTGTTCAGGCCCGTGGCCTTCAGCTCGTAGCCGAACTTGGTCTTTTCCAGCACCACCCACACCAGGATCGCCATAATGACCGCCAGCGGCAGGCCGATGGTGACGAACTCGTTGTTGGAGAACAGCTTATCCAGTCCCAGAGAGGGCAGCAGCGCGCCCTTGTTGCCGGTGGACAGGGGGGTGGTGTAGGGAGTGGATTGCTCCTTGACGCCGGTGAGCAGCATGTTCACGCAGTACAGGGAGATCCAGTTGAGCATGATGCAGGAGATGACCTCGTTGACGTTGAAGTATGCCTTCAGCGCACCGGAGATGCCGCCCACCAGGGCCGCGAACACCACCGCCGCGAGCAGGCACACGATCCAGGGCATCTTCAGCGACAGGGCGAAGTACAGGCACGCGCCCGCGCCCACCACGTACTGGCCCGCCGCGCCGATGTTGAACAGGCCCACCTTGTAGGCGAACAGCACCGACAGCGAGCACATCAGCAGCGCGGAAGCGTTGACCAGGGTAGTACCGAAATACTTTGTGGCCGCCGCGGCGCTGGGGTAGTAGAGGAAGTTCTTCAAAATGGCCGCGATGGCTCCCACCGCGCCGCCGGGATTGATGCACAGCAGCACGATAAAGCCGATCAGCAGGCCCAGAACGATGCACAGCAGGGACGCCAGAATGGTCTGGAAGCCCGCGTTGCGCAGAATGCTCTCTTTCTTCTTCAGATCCTGACTCACGATACCTCAGGCCTCCTTTCTCTTGGAACCGGCCATGTAGAGGCCCAGTTCCTCCACCGTGACGGTCTTCGGGTCAAACTCGCCCACGATCTCGCCCTCGTACATCACCAGGATGCGGTCGGACACGTTCATGACCTCGTCCAGCTCCAGGCTCACCAGCAGCACGCCCTTCCCGGCGTCCCGCTGGGCCACCAGCTGCTTGTGGATGTACTCAATAGCGCCCACGTCCAGGCCTCGGGTGGGCTGCACGGCGATGAGCAGCTCCGGGTCCTTGTCGATCTCCCGGGCGATGATGGCCTTCTGCTGGTTGCCGCCGGACATGGACCGGGCCTTGGTGATGGGACCCTGGCCGGAGCGCACGTCGTACTGCTCGATAAGCCGGTTGGCGTACTCCCGGATGGCCTTCCGCTTCAGGAAGCCCGCCTTGCTGGTGAACTGGGGCTCAAAGTACCGCTGGAGCACGATGTTGTCCTCCAGGGAGTAGTCCAGCACCAGGCCGTGCTTGTGCCGGTCCTCGGGGATATGGCTCATGCCGGAGGTCAGACGCTTGCGGATGGGCATGTGGGTGATGTCCACGCCGTTCATGGCGATGGTGCCGCTCTTGAGGGGCTCCAGACCGCTCAGGCCGTAAACGAACTCGGTCTGGCCGTTGCCGTCGATACCCGCGATGCACACGATCTCGCCCCGGTGTACCTGGAAGGACACGTTGTTCACGGCGTTGTTCTTGTGCCGCTTGGAGGCCACGGTCATGCCCTTAATGTCCAGCACCACGTCGCCGGGCTTGGCGGGCTCCTTCTCGACGACGAAGTTCACGTCCCGGCCCACCATCATGGCGGACAGGCTCTCGGGGGTGGAGTCCTTGATGTCCACAGTGCCAATGTACTTGCCCTTGCGCAGCACGCTGCACCGGTCGGCCACCTGCATGATCTCCGCCAGCTTGTGGGTGATGAACAGGATGCTCTTGCCCTCGGCGGCCAGGTTCTTCATGATGGTCATCAGCTCCTGGATCTCCTGGGGGGTAAGTACGGCGGTGGGCTCGTCGAAGATCAGGATCTCGTTGTCGCGGTAGAGCATCTTGAGGATCTCCGTTCTCTGCTGCATACCGACGGTGATGTCCTCAATGATGGCGTCGGGGTCCACGGCCAGGCCGTACTTCTCCGACAGGGCCAGGACCTTCTTCCGGGCCTCGTCCTTCTGGAGGAAGCCGCCCTTGGTGGTCTCCACGCCCAGGATGATGTTGTCCAGGACGCTGAAGCACTCCACCAGCTTGAAGTGCTGGTGGACCATGCCGATGCCCAGATCGTTGGCGTCATTGGGATCGTTGATGGTCACCTTTTTGCCGTCCTTGCGGATCTCGCCCTCCTCCGGCTGGTACAGACCGAAAAGCACGCTCATCAGCGTGGATTTTCCGGCGCCGTTCTCGCCCAGGAGGGCGTGGATCTCGCCTTTTTTCAGCTGCAAGGTGATGTTGTCATTGGCAATAATGCCGGGGAAACGCTTGGTAATGTTCAGCATCTCGACCGCATACTCGGCCATAGGTTACACGCCTCCTTCTCCATTTTTCAGTTTGAAATAGTGCAAAAATCCCTCCGGGAACAGGCAACGGGAGCTTTCACGCTCCCGCTGCCTTTTGCGCTTTTTGCTTTGTTTTGCCTCTGGGGCGGATTACTTGATGCTGCCGGCCTCGTTGACAGTGATGTCCACGGAGGGCATGGCGGAGATGTCATCAGAAATGCTGATCGTACCGGCATGGATGTCCTTGACCAGGTTCAGATAGTCATCCTCGGAGAAGCCGTCGCCCCACTGGGTGGTGGCACGGGGCAGCTGGACATAGTTCTCAGCGGGGTCGTCGGAGATCAGGCCCAGGCTCTCGATCTTGCCCACGTGATCGGACCACTTGCCGTCCTTGATATCGGTGAGGACCATGTTGACGGTGGCGTCCAGGCCCTTCATGGCGGAGGTAACGGTCATGTCAGCGCCGTACTCGTTGATCTTGGAGGACTGGTCGGAGTCCACGCCGATGACCTTGCCGCCCACCTTGGCAGCAGCCTCAGCAGCGGAGGTGTAGATGCCGCCGCCGCAGGCGAAGACTACCTCAACGCCCAGGGTGTTGTACCAGGTATCCATAGCGGCGGTGATGTCCGCGTCGCCATAGAACTGACCGCCGTAGACGTACTCCACGGTCACGTCGCCGGAAACGCCCAGGTCCTTAGCGGCAGCGTTGGCGCCCTGGACATAGCCGTAGCCGAAACGCATGACAGCGGGGACAGCCATGCCGCCCAGGAAGCCCAGGTGACGGTAGCCCAGCTTGACGGCGGCGTAGCCGGCCATGTAACCGGAGATCTGCTCCTGATAAACGGCGCAGTAGGTGTTGTCGGTGTTATAGTAGTCGGAGACATTCCAGTTGGAGGGGTTGTAATCGTAGCCTTCGCCAACGCCCTTCTCGCAGATGTCGCCATCGGCCACGTCCAGGGCGATGAACTTCACGTCGGGATAGTTGTTGGTCTGGGCCACCAGGGTGGCGGCGAACATGTAGCCGGGCATGATGATGATGTTGGCGCCGTCAGCGGCAGCCAGGTCGACGGCGGCGTTGCGGGCCTCGTCGGAGTCCTTCTCGGGCTTGTAGTAGGTGAAGCTGGCGCCGTTGGCCTCGCTCCAGGCCTTGGCGGTCTCGTAAGTGGTCTGGTTGAAGCTCTGGTCGGTGATGTCGCCGGAGTCGGTGATCATGGCGACCTTCATATCGCCGCTGCCGGAACCGGAACTGGAGCCGCCTCCACCGCCGCAGGCGGCCAGGGACAGGACCATCAGGGATGCGAGGATCATCGCAATGAGTTTCTTCATAAATCTGTTTCCTCCTTCAAATTGTCGGCTTTTTTAAGAATTTCTGCATTTGCGATCCGGCCCTTATCTCCTCCATATGAATAAGAGCCAGCGTACAGATGATTATACCATAACTTATTTCAAAAAAACAGACCATTCATCCTCTTTTTTTCCAAAAAAAATATTTTGTCAAAATTGGACAATTATAGCCCCTTCTTTTTGGATAGCCTGTATAAATATTGGAGATTAGTATTCCAAAATCAGGATTTCCATATTGACAGCAGCTGTCCCTTCAAGTATAATAACCCAGATACAGTCTGCACCGGCTATCGGGCCGGAGAGAGGAGCGTGTTCCTTGAACTGCCTGCTGAAAAACGGAATGCTGTTTACTGAAGAGGGTTTCCTCCCCACTGATATTTCCATTGCGGAGGGGCGCATTGTTTCCATTGCCAGGGAGCTGCACGCTGCCGCTGGCACTGTTACCATTGATCTTCATCATGCCGCTATATTTCCCGGTTTCGTTGATGTCCACGTTCATCTTCGAGAGCCGGGTTTTTCTTATAAAGAGACCATCCGCACCGGCACTCTCTCCGCTGCCCGGGGCGGGTACGCCCATGTGTGCGCCATGCCCAATCTGGATCCGGTGCCGGATTCTCTGGAGGCGCTGAACGTCCAGCGGGAGATCATTGCCCGGGACGCGGCGGTCCATGTGCATCCCTACGGGGCCATCACCTGCGGCGAGAAGGGCGAGGCTCTGGCGGATATGGAGGCCATGGCCCCCTATGCGGCCGGGTTTTCCGACGACGGACGGGGCGTTCAGAGCGGGGATGTCATGCGCGCGGCCATGCTGGAAGCGAAACGGCTGGGGAAGATCATCGCCGCCCACTGTGAGGACAACAGTCTGCTGCGCGGCGGATATATCCACGACGGCGAGTACGCCCGCGCCCACGGCCACCGGGGTATCTGCTCCGAGAGCGAGTGGGGACAGATTGCCCGGGACCTGGAGCTGGCGGCGGAGACGGGGTGCAAGTACCACGTCTGCCACATCTCCACGAGGGAGAGCGTGGATCTGATCCGCAAGGCCAAGGCGCGGGGCGTGGATGTAACATGTGAGACCGGGCCCCACTACCTGGTATTCTGTGACAGGGATTTGCAGGAGGACGGGCGGTTCAAGATGAATCCCCCCATCCGGTCCGGGGAGGACCGGGCGGCATTGATTGAAGGTCTGCTGGACGGCACCATTGACATGATCGCCACCGACCATGCCCCCCACTCCGCCGAGGAGAAGGGCAAAGGACTGGAAAAGAGTGCCATGGGCGTGGTAGGGCTGGAGACGGCCTTTGCGGCGGTATATACACATCTGGTCAAACCGGGTATTCTGTCCATGGAGCGGCTGATGGAGTTGCTGCACGACAACGCGGCGAAGCGCTTCGGGTTTGGTACTCCGCTGGAGGTTGGTCAGCCGGCGGACTTGACGGTGTTTGATCTGGACAAGTCCTTCACCGTGGACCCGGAACGATTCCAGACCATGGGACGGGCCACGCCCTTTGCGGGGATGGAACTGTACGGGACGTGTAAACTGACTATGGTGGACGGGAAAATCGTCTGGCAGGAGGAAAAGCAATGATGCAGGGGATTTACAGAGTGGAATACAACAGGCAGCTGGCCCCGGACGTCTGGGAAATGCGCCTGTCTGGAGATACCAGCGCCGTCACCGCGCCGGGACAATTTATCAACATCAGGCTGGACGGACTTTTCCTCCGCCGTCCTATCTCCATCTGTGACTGGGATGAGCGCGGGCTTACCATTATATATAAGGTAGTGGGCAGGGGCACGGAGGCTTTGGCCGGAATGGAGCCGGGGCAGGATCTGGATATCCTCTGCGGTTTGGGCAACGGGTTCGATGTGTCCAAGTGCGGGGACAAGGCGCTGGTTATAGGCGGCGGCGCGGGTACGCCGCCTATGTACGGTCTGGCGAAGGCTCTGCTGAAAGCCGGGAAAACTCCGGCGGCTATCCTTGGGTTCAATACGAAAAGCGAGATTTTCTATGAGGAGCAGTTCCGGGCTCTGGGAATCGAAACCACCGTCACCACGGTGGACGGCAGTTACGGGACAAAGGGCTTTGTTACCGACGCGCTGCCGGAAAGCTATGATTACTTCTGCGCCTGCGGACCTCTGCCCATGTTGAAGGCGGTTTACAATGCCGCAGCTACCTCCGGGCTCATGAGCTTCGAGGAGCGCATGGGCTGCGGGTTCGGGGCCTGCATGGGGTGCTCCTGCAAGACAAAATATGGGAACAAGCGCATCTGCAAGGATGGCCCGGTGCTGGAAAAGGAGGAGATCATATGGTAGATACAAGTGTGACCCTCTCCGGCATCACGCTGGACAACCCCGTTATCCCTGCCAGCGGGACCTTCGGTTACGGCCAGGAGTTCGCGGAGTTATACGACATCAACTGCCTGGGGACCTTCTCCTTCAAGGGCACTACGAAAGATCCCCGCTTCGGCAATCCCACCCCCCGCATCGCGGAGACGCCTGGCGGGATGCTCAACGCCGTAGGGCTGCAAAATCCCGGCGTGGAGCACGTGATTGCCCAGGAGCTGCCCCGGATGAGGGAGATTTTCCACAAGCCGGTGATGGCAAACGTCAGCGGGTTCTCTATCGAGGACTACGCCCACACCTGCGCCAGGCTTGACAGGGAGGAACAGGTGGGTTGGCTGGAGGTCAACATCTCCTGCCCCAACGTCCACGGCGGCGGCATGGCTTTCGGGTCCAGTCCGGAGGCCGCGGCGGAGGTGACGCGGGCTGTGAAGGCCGTCACCGGCAAGCCGGTCTATATGAAGCTCAGCCCCAACGTCACGGACATCGCCGCTGTGGCGAAAGCCTGCGAGGACGCGGGGGCCGACGGGGTGAGTCTTATCAATACTCTGCTGGCTATGCGCATCAACTTGAAAACCAGAAAACCTCTGCTGGCTAATGGCACAGGGGGACTGTCCGGCCCCGCTGTGTTCCCGGTGGCGGTGCGGATGGTGTACCAGGTATACGAGGCGGTCAAGATTCCCATCATCGGTATGGGCGGGGTCAGCTCGGCGGAGGATGTGATTGAGATGATGCTGGCGGGAGCCACGGCGGTGGAGGTTGGCGCAGCCAATCTGGTGAACCCCTTCGCCTGCCGGGATATCATCGAGGACCTGCCACGGGTGATGGAGCAATATGGGATCAACAGATTATCTGATATTATAGGAGGCGCACACAATGGGTAAAGACGTCATCATTGCACTGGATTTCGACAGCCGGGAGAAAACGCTGGCCTTCCTGGACCGCTTCGCGGGGGAGGAGCGCAAGCCTTTCGTGAAGATCGGCATGGAGCTGTACTACGCTGAGGGGCCGGCCATCGTCCGGGAGATCAAGGCCCGGGGCCACAAGATTTTTCTCGATTTGAAGCTCCACGACATCCCCAACACGGTCAAAAAGGCTATGGCTGTCCTCTCCGGGCTGGATGTGGACATGACCAACCTCCATGCCGGTGGAACCAAGGCCATGATGGAGGCCGCTCTGGAAGGCCTGACCCGTCCTGACGGCACCCGGCCCCTGCTGATTGCGGTCACGCAGTTGACCTCTACCAGCCAGGAGCGGATGGAGCAGGACCTGCTCATTGAGAAGCCTCTGGATCAGGTGGTCTTGCACTACGCAAAATGCGCGGCAGACGCTGGCCTTGCGGGCGTGGTCTGCTCGCCGCTGGAGGCGGGGAAGGTCCACGAGACCTGCGGAGAGAACTTCCTGACTGTCACCCCTGGCGTGCGGTTCGCTGACGGCGAGGTGGGTGATCAGGTGCGGGTAACTACCCCGGCGAAAGCGAAGGAAATTGGTTCCGACTACATTGTGGTAGGCCGTCCCATCACCCAGGCGGAGGACCCGGTGGCCGCGTACCGCCGGTGCGTGGCGGAGTTTGTGGGTTAAGATCATGTGGAAGACGATTTTATTTGACCTGGACGGAACCCTGACGGATTCCGCGCCGGGCATCACCAACTCGGTGTCCTATGCGCTGGCCCACTTTGGCATCCACGAGGAGCCGGAAAATCTGCTGAAATTCATCGGCCCGCCTTTGAATGAATCCCTCGCGGAATTTTACGGCTTTTCCCCGGAGCGGACGACGGAGGCCATCACGGTTTTCCGGGAATATTTTGTAGAAAAGGGCTGGTGCGAGAACGCGCCATATCCCGGGGTTGCTGAGCTGCTGCGGGATTTGCAGGCGGCGGGGAAGCAGCTCATGGTCGCCACCTCCAAGCCGGAGGTGCAGGCGGTGCGGATATTGAAGCACTTCGGGCTGGCGCAGTATTTTGACCACATCTGCGGTGCGCCGCCGGATAACGAGGAGGGGGCGAAGAAGTCCTCCATCATCCGCCGGGCCCTCGAATGGGCGGAGGATCTGTCCCAGACTGTCATGGTGGGCGACCGGCGGCACGATGTGGCGGGAGCCAGGGAGACCGGCCTGCCCTGCATCGGGGTCCTGTACGGCTATGGAGGCCGGGAGGAGCTGGAGAAAGCCGGGGCGGCGTTTATCGCGGAGGATATGGACCAGTTGCGAGAACTACTTTTGAACCGGTAACGCAGAGGGCCTGACAACCGCCAGGCCAATGTAGGGGCGCACAGTGTGCGCCCACTTCTCAAGGACTGCTGTGCGTGCCGTTAGAACGGGCGCACACTGTGCGCCCCTACACGGATTGGTGGTAATCGAAAAATCCATCAGGATACCGGCCGCAGGCCCTCCAACGTCAGCTGGACGCCAAGACGAAAACCTAGGGTAAAGCTGTCCTGCAGGCTGGCATTTCCGATGTCCATAACAGCATTCCACAGCTGATCAAATTCCTGATGGGTCAGGCGCTGTTCCGCTGTTTGAACCGCTTCCTTAGCGGCTTTGACAGCCTGCGCTTCTGCTTCCGATTGCTGGGAAGGTCCAAGGGCTGAAAACAGGGTTTCCATAAGTTGGTTCATTTTTATAACACTCCTGTATCGTGAATTTAGTTCACGATCTATTGTAGCGAATTTAATTCGCGATGTCAAGAGGGGTTGGAGGCATCATGGCAGATTTTTCAGAAAGAATCAAAGCATTGCGCTGTGAACGGGGCATGACGCAGGAAGCGTTGGGAAAAATTATCGGAGTCAAAAGAGATTCAATATCTGTATATGAAGCGGGAAAACATTATCCCGAAGTGCGCAACCTCATGATTCTGGCAGACTTTTTCGGTGTATCCACCGATTACCTGCTGGGCCGGACGGATAACCCGGAGGTGAACCGTTGATTACTCGTAGGGGCCGATGTCCCCATCGGCCCGTTCGCTCCCCTGGCTGTCCCGTTAGAAACGGGCCGATGAGGACATCGGCCCCTACAGGTGCGGCCATCGGTCACAGATGATTATCGACAAAAGATTTTGCGTTCTACAAAGAAGGAGGATCATATGGAAAACATTTCTAATCTGATTGCAAAAGATTTATTAAAAATCAAGGCCGTTTTCTTCCGCCCGGAAGAACCCTTCACCTGGGCCAGCGGCATCAAGAGCCCGGTCTACTGCGACAACCGCCTGACCCTCACCGCCCCGGAAGTCCGCAATGACGTGGAAAACGCCCTGGCGGAGACCATCCGCCGGGAATATCCCGATGCGGAAGTCCTCATGGGCACCTCCACCGCCGGCATCGCCCACGCCGCCATCACCGGCCACATCATGGGCCTGCCCATGGGCTATGTCCGCTCTGGCAATAAGGATCACGGCCGTCAGAACCAGATCGAGGGCAGGCTGGAGAAGGGCCAGAAGGTGGTCGTTGTTGAGGATCTGATCTCCACCGGCGGCAGCGTCATCGAAGTCGTCAACGTCCTGCGGGAAGCGGGCGCGGAAGTGCTGGGCGTGGTCAGCATCTTCACCTACGGGATGCAGAAGGGTCTGGACCGCCTGGCGGCGGCAGACGTGAAGAACATCAGCCTCACCAATTTTGACACCATCGCCCAAGTAGCAGCGGATGAAAACTATATCAAGCCCGAGGATATTGCCCGGCTGATCGCCTTCCGGAACAATCCGTCGGATGAGAGCTGGATCAAGAGGTAACACATGGCAACCTATAAGCAAATTCAGGACTATGTGAGGAATAACTACGGCTATAACCCCAAGACCTGCTGGATCGCGCATATGAAGGAGGTCTGCGGGCTTCCCGTCCGGCAGGCCCCGAACCGCTGGAACCCCAACAGCAGGCAGATCCCCTGCCCGGTGGATAAGCAGAGTGATATCCGGCAGGCGTTTGAACATTTTCACATGTTATAAGCTGCTTTCAAGCAGAATCATCCGAATGGGAGGATATTTATGAGAAGTTTGATTGACATCCTGGAGCTGTCCACCGAAGAGATCAACGATCTGGTGGACGTGGCGACGAAGATCATCGCCGATCCCGCCGCCTACGCCCACAAGTGCGACGGCAAGATCCTGGCCACCCTGTTTTTTGAGCCCTCCACCCGCACCCGCCTCAGCTTTGAGTCCGCCATGCTGAGCCTGGGCGGCCAGGTGCTGGGCTTTTCCGAGGCGTCCAGCTCCTCCGCCGCCAAGGGCGAGAGCGTGGCCGACACCGTGCGGACCGTCTCCTGTTACAGTGACATCATCGCCATGCGCCACCCCAAGGAGGGCGCGCCCCTGGTGGCGAGTCAGCACTCTCTGGTTCCGGTGATCAACGCCGGTGACGGCGGCCACAACCATCCCACCCAGACCCTCACCGATCTGCTGACCATCCACCATGAGAAGGGCCATTTTGAGGACCTGACCGTGGGCTTCTGCGGCGACCTGAAATTCGGCCGCACGGTCCACTCCCTGATTTCCGCCATGAGCCGGTACAAGGGGACAAAGATCGTGCTGGTCTCCCCGGACGAGCTGAAGCTGCCCAGCTACGTGAAGAAGGAAGTCCTCAAAAAGAACGACATTCCATACGAGCAGACCACCGACCTGGAGGAGGTCATGCCCAAGCTGGATATCCTCTACATGACCCGCGTCCAGCGGGAGCGTTTCTTCAACGAGGAGGACTACCTCCGCTTGAAGGACAGCTATATCCTCACCCCGGACAAGCTGCGTAACGCCAAGGAGGATCTGAGCATCCTGCATCCCCTGCCCCGCGTCAACGAGATTTCCGTGGCGGTGGACAAGGACCCCCGGGCCGCCTACTTCCGCCAGGTCCGCAATGGCCGCTATATCCGCATGGCCCTCATCATGAAGCTGCTGGGCATTGAGTAAGGGAGGAACAAAAACATGACGATTGATTCCATTAAAAACGGTATTGTGATCGACCACATCGCCGCCGGGAAAGCCATGGAGCTTTACAACATCCTGGGTCTGGGCAGGCTGGACTGCTCAGTGGCCATTCTGAAAAACGTCACCAGCGGCAAGCTGGGGAAGAAGGATATTATCAAGATCGACACCAATCTGGATCTGGATTGGGACATCATCGGCTACGTGGACCCCAACATTACTGTTAATATCATTAAGGACGGCGAACGGGTGGAGAAGCGGCTGCTCAAGCTGCCGGAGCGTATCACCAACGTGATCCGCTGCAAGAACCCCCGGTGTATTACTTCCGTTGAGCAGGAGCTACCGCAGGTGTTTAAGCTGACCAACCGGGAGAAAAGGGTTTACCGGTGCCTGTACTGCGAGACGCAGGCGGGGAAGTGATCTTTGTCGCCTCTGGCGGCAAACGGCAGATTCTTCTGCCCTTTAGCCCGGGAGCTACCCGCCCCCGGACCCCGGGCCTACTTTTCCCCCACGGGAAAAGTAGGCAAAAGCGTGCTTAAACCTACGGTTTAAGAATCCCTTATTTATTACGGGGGTAATTGTTTTTGCGCTGATCCTGTAGTCCGTCCGGTCTACCGGACTGCGGGTGTGGTTTCACCTGCTTAGCGTCTATTTCAGGATGTTGACTTGGTCCCTACCGTATCACGCGAGGGGAGCTCCCCGGGGTGCGGGGAAATAGATTTGTCCTCCTGGCGGTGGCCAGGTAGTAGGAATAGAAGCGGATCATGCTGTATCTTCGTTAGAACAAAGGGGTAGAAGTAAGCACCGAGCATGTGGGTAGGCACCACGGTAGAACCAAACCAGCTACGTCGTAGCGTAAATAATATCCCCCGTAATTCAGGAAGGTTCTTAGGAAACGTAGTTTCCTAAGCGCTCTTTTGTAACTTTTCGCGCGCGCGAAAAGTTAGCCCCGGCAGGGGCAGAAAGGACTACCTCCATGCCCATTGAGAACATAGAGCAGCCGGAGGTGCTGCCCGTTTCCGATAGCCTCCGCCTGCGGAAATATGACGGCAAACACGATTTCGCCCTCTCCTGGTATCTGGACCCGGAAACGGTCTGGCTGGTAGACGGCGACAAAGACATCTACACGCCGGAATTGCTGGACAAAATGTACACCCATCAGGACACCCATGGGGAATTATATTTCATCGAGTTCCGGGAAAACGACAGCTGGAAGCCCATCGGGGATGTGTGCCTCTCCCTGGACGATTTCGCCATCGTCATCGGGGAAAAGGACTTCCGTGGGAAAGGCGTAGGCAGAGCGGTGGTGTCGGCCCTTATTGACCGCGCCCGCGCTCTGGGCTGGGAAAAGGTCCGGGTGGGTGACGTCTACGATTTCAACGATGGTTCCCGACGTATGTTTACCTCTTTGGGATTCCGGGAGGAAGCGAAAACCGCGAAAGGCCACAGCTATATTCTTCCCCTGTGAAAGGAGCGACCTGAAATGGACGTCATTGCCGCCATTTCCACCGCAAACGCCCTCTCCGCCATCGGCATCGTCCGGGTATCCGGGGAGGGGTGCTTCAACATCTGCAATAAAGTCTTTCAGCCCGCCAAAGGCGGGCTGTTCTCCGCCGCCCAACCCCGGGAGATGGTCCTGGGCCAGCTGCTGGACCGGGAGGGCCGGGCCATCGACTCCTGCCTTGCCGTCCGGTTTCCCGGCCCCGGGAGCTATACCGGTGAGGACTGCGCCGAGTTTCACTGCCATGGCTCCCCGGTGGTGCTCCATGAAGCCCTGACTGCCCTCTTTGCCGCCGGGGCCCGGCAGGCGGGACGGGGCGAGTTTACGAAGCGGGCGTTTCTGAATGACCGCATGGACCTGACCCAGGCGGAGGCGGTGATCGATCTCATCGAATCCGAGACTGTTCAAGCGGCCCATAACGCCGTGGAGCAGCTGGGCGGCGCTCTGCGCCGCAGGATCGAGCCGGTCTATGACATCCTCCTCAACATCGCCAGCCAATTCTACGCCGTGGTAGACTACCCCGACGAGGACATTGAGGACCTGACCCGTGAAGATATCCTGCAAACCCTGACCCAGGCGGAAACCACCCTGCAAACGCTCCTGGCCACCGCCGGACGGGGACAGATCCTGCGCCAGGGCGTGCCTACCGCCATCCTGGGCCGTCCCAACGTGGGCAAGAGCTCCCTGCTCAACGCCCTGGTGGGCTACGACCGGGCCATCGTCACCGACGTCGCCGGGACCACCCGCGACACGGTGGAGGAAAAAGCCAATCTGGGCGGCGTGCTGCTGCGCCTCATTGACACCGCCGGCATCCGGGATACCGGGGACGCCGTGGAGCGGCTGGGCGTGGAGCGCTCCCGGCGGGCGGCGGAGGAAGCGGAGCTGGCCCTGCTGGTGCTGGACGGCTCCCGGCCGCTGACAGAGGAGGACCGGGCCGCGGCGGAGGCCGCACGGCTGGCCCCACGCAGGATCGTCCTCCGGAACAAGAGCGATCTGCTGCAGGCGTTGGACACAGCGGAGCTGGAGGGACTGGGGCCGGTCCTATCCGTGTCCGCCGTGGAGGGGACCGGTCTGGACGCGCTGGAGGACTCGGTCGCCGCGCTGTTTCCGGATGGGGACGCTCCCTCCGGTGAGATCCTCACCAACGTCCGGCAGACGGAGGCTGTCAGCCGGGCACTGGAGGCCATTCGCGGCGCAAGAGCCGCCCTGGAGACCGGACTGACCCCGGACGCGGTCCTCTCCGACGCAGAGCGGGCCATGAACGCCCTGGGTGAGGTCACCGGACAGACCCTCCGGGAGGACCTGACCGCCCGGATCTTCGAGCGGTTCTGCGTGGGAAAATAGGAAAGGAAGTTCCTTGATCATGAGCATCGAACGCAACGCGGATGTTTCCCAGCAGCTGGGCACCGCCCCTGTAGGGAAACTGCTTTTGAAGCTGGCCGCGCCCACGGTGGTGGCCCAGCTGGTCAATCTCTTATATAACATCGTGGACCGTATCTACATCGGCCACATGCCGGACGTGGGCCGGGTGGCCCTGACGGGCGTCGGCCTGTGCTTCCCGGTGGTCTACCTCATCACAGCCTTCACCATGCTGGTGGCCCAGGGCGGCGCGCCCCGCGCCGCCATCGCCATGGGCGAGGGGGACAACGACCGGGCGGAGAGGATCATGGGCAGCTGCTTCACCTGCCTGGTGGCCGCGGCGGTCGTGCTGACCGTGCTGTTCTGGATTTTCGGGGAGCGGCTGCTGTGGATCTTCGGGTGCAGCGAGGAGACCATCGTCTACGCCCTGCCCTATATGCGCATTTACTCCGGCGGGTCCCTGTTCGTGATGATGGCGCTGGGGATGAACCTGTTCGTCAGCACCCAGGGCTTTGCTACCGTCAGTATGCGCACGGTGCTCATCGGGGCGGTGTGCAACATCGTCCTGGACCCCATTTTTATCTATGGATTCCATATGGGCGTCCAGGGCGCGGCACTGGCCACGGTGATCTCCCAGGCGGTCTCCGGTATCTGGGTGGTGTATTTCCTGATGGGGAAAAAGACCACCCTGCGGCTGCGGCGGGGCTGTCTGCGGCCCAGCTGGCGGCTTATGGCCCCGGTGCTGGCTTTGGGCGTCTCCCCCTTTGTGATGCAGACCACGGAGGCGCTGCTGAACATCTCCTTCAACTCCTCTCTCCAGCGCTACGGCGGTGACGTGGCCGTGGGTGCCATGACCATCGCCAGCACGGTGCTGCAAATGGTGTGGATTCCCTCTCAGGGCCTGGGCCAGGGCGCTCAGCCCATCATCAGCTACAACTACGGCGCCCGCAACGCCAAGCGGGTAAAGGAGGCGTTCTGGGCACTGCTGAAGGTGAGCTGCGTGCTGATGATGACCTTCTGGCTGCTGGTGCAGCTGTTCCCACGGGTGTTCATCGGGATCTTCAACAATGACCCGGCGCTGGTGGACACGGCGGTATGGACCCTGCGGGTATACACGGCGGTGCTGGGGCTGTTCGGCGTCCAGATGTCGGTGCAGCAGACCTTTATGGCCATCGGCAAGGCCAAGGCTTCTCTGTTCATTGCCTGCCTGCGGAAGGTGATACTGCTGATCCCCCTGATCTTCATCCTGCCGAATTTCTTCGAGAACAAGGTCTTCGCCGTCTTCCTGGCGGAGCCGGTCAGCGATTTTATCTCCGTCACCGCGTCAGCCATTACTTTTTTCTTCGTCTTCCGACCCGCTATGGCGGAATTGGAAAAAGAATAATCAAAGGGACCGGCATTGCCGGTCCCTTTTTAGGCGTGTCTTTTTGGGTGATTTCCCAGCTATGAATCACAAGTTCTTTTTGATACTTTTTCTATCAAGAAAGAGCATTACCGGTTCCGCTTCAACTGCCGGATATCCTGCCCGAAGAACCGGATGATCTGATACTCCCCCCGGATCCGGGACAGCACCGCCTCTCCATACCGCCGGCCCATGTCGTCCAGGCGGAGATTGGTGGAGAGCACCGTCTTCCGTCCGTTGACCAGCCGGTCGTTCACAATCTGGTACACCAGCGACTGGGAGGAGGGCAGGTTCATCTCCGTCCCCAGGTCGTCCATCATCAGCAGATCGCAGTTGAGATACCGGTTGACGTCCTGCTCCGGGTCCTCCTCATAGGGGTCCTCCCGCCCGAACTTCCGCATCTCAAACTGCTGGAGCACATGGGCCGCGGTGTCATACACCACCGAGAATCCCCGTCCGCTGACCTCCCGGGCGATGCAAGCGGATAAAAACGTCTTCCCCAGTCCCGGCGCACCGGTAAACAGCAGATTGGAGCTCCCCTGCGGGAAATTCCTGGCATACCGCTCACAGAGCCCCCGGACCATTCGCATATTCTCCCGGGGGCTGACCCCGTATTCCGGCCAGACCTTCTCCGGATACCACTCCAGCGAAAAGGCGGCAAAAGACTGGTTCTCCAGATCCATCAGCTTGCTCAGCCGCCGGTTCTGCTCCCGGGTGTAGTACGCCATCAGACATTTGCAGGGCTTCCCGCCGGGCAGATACCCCGTGTCCCCGCACACCCCGCAGACCGGGGTCTCGTCCAGGTAGTCCCTGGGATATCCCGCCTCAACCAGGCAGTCCACCCGCTCCTGCTGGAGCGCCAGGTTGTTCTCCGCCAGCTTTTTCAGCGCCTCCTCCGGCTCACTCTCGCTCTCGAAGGCCGCCAGCACGATCTGCGCCGCCGTGCTTTGCAGCCGCCGGTCAATGGCCGCAATGGCCGGGACGCGGAGGTAGACTTCCGCCGTCCTCTGGTCCAGCTGCGCCTGACGCCGGGCCTTGTCCGCCTGGAACTGGCGGTAGGCCTCAGCCATGATATTTCCATCCCGCGGCACTTACTTCTCCTCCTTCTCCTGACCCAGCTGCTGGTAATATTTTGCCATCCGGGCCATATCCTCCAGGACCGTGTCGGCGCTCTCCTTGGTGATTGGGCCATTCTGCCGCCGCCCGGGCCGGTCCCCTGCCTCCACCTGGGCCACGGTGTGCAGCCCCTTCTCATGCCAGGAGCATAAGATCCGGTTCATATAGGCCCACTTCAGCTGCCCGCATTTGACCACCGTCCGGTCATAGGCCCGCAAAATGGCCTCATCCTCAAAGTCCATCTCGATCCAGGCCAGCAGATACTTCTCCTCGCTGGGCGCGGGCAGGCGGTCCCCCAGGCCCAACAGGCGCATCAGCCGGGGCAGGGCCGTCCGGCTCTGCTGGTATTTCTTGATGTAGGCGGCGGCGCTCTCCTGGTCCATCAGCCCCAGCCGCGCCCAGAGGTAGCCCTCCTGCTCGATCTGCCGCATGGCGGGTCTGCGCCCCGCGCCGTGGCGCTGAGATATCCGCTCGGCGCAGAAGTTCACCAGCAGGAAAATCACATCCGCAGGCAGCCCCAGCTGGTCGTACAGTCCCAGCAGGATCATCAGATCAGGGGTGTTCAGCTTCTTCCCCAGTGTTCCCTCCACCGCGCTGGTGAGCCCGGCGAAGGCCTTATCCTCCTCCAGGGAGCGGACCACGTCCGCCCGGGTGTATTCATTCCGCCGCTCCTCAACGGGAGGAGGCGGCGTTTTTTCCGCCCCCGCAGGCAGGGAGACCAGTCCCATCTGCGCCAGCGCGGCGGATGCCCGCTGAAACCGTTCCTGATCCCACCGCAGCTGGGCCCGGAGCTTCTCGCTGCCGCAGCCGCGATTTTTCAGAGCCGCGATATAGAGCAGGGCCGCGTCCCCATTGCCGCCCTGGAGCAGACGCTGTGCCGCCGGTCCGGAGAGGACGATGCTCTCCTCCTCCGGCAGGCGGAGAATCAAGTCGCTTATCACGTTCCCCTCCCGTTCGTTGTTTTCTGCTCCTATTCTACATGAAAAGCCGGCGTTCGTAAAGGGGAAGTTTTTTCGGCTCCTTTTTCAGATATAACCGGTGCATTTTAGAAACAGCAAAATGGAAGCGAAAGAAAGCAAGGGGCGTTAAGGAATTTCGACTTCCTTAACGCCTCTTTGACTATATATTTTGTGGCTATAGCGGCTGCGATGACCGGCCTTGTATACCGTTTCTTCAGTGCAGCAGCGCTTCCACCTGCTCCCGCTCCGGCATGGAGCGGATGGCACCCTTCTTTGTGGTGACCAGATAGGCCGCCGTGTTAGCGAAACGCAGCATAGCTGTCAGATCATCCGCCATCAGTCCCTCCAGGCCGTGATCCAGCACGAAGTTCAGCACGCAGGCACAGAAGGTGTCCCCGGCACCGGTGGTCTCAATGGTGTCGGGCCGGTTGATGGCGGATACGAATACCCGCTCGCTGCCGTAGTAGGAATAGCTGCCGTCCGGCCCTGCCGTTACGTTCAGCAGGCGGATGTTGGGATATTTTTCTTTCAGGATGGCGGCTCCCTTATCAAAATCCGTCTCGCCGGTCATGAACTCCAGCTCATTGTCGGCGATTTTCAAAATATCACACTGGGCCAGACCATAGGCGATCTGCGCCCTCGCCTCCTCCAAATCCGCCCACAGCGGAGGCCGGAGATTGGGGTCAAAGGAGAGCAGCGCGCCGCCCTTTTTCGCAATATCGATCGCCTTACAGGTGGCTTTCCGTACGCCCTCGTGGGTCATAGAGAGCGTACCGAAGTGGAAGATCCGGCAGCCCGCGACGGCATCCTCCGGGATCTCGTCCTCCATCAGCATCATGTCCGCGCCGGGGTTGCGGTAGAAGGAGAAATCCCGGTCGCCGTTGGGCAGCTTCTTCACAAAGGCCAGCGTGGTCCGGACATCCCTGTCCGTCACCAGATGATCCATGCAGATGCCCGCGTCCTCTGCCACCTTCCGCAGCATCTGGCCGAACATGTCGTCGCCTACCTTGCCCACGAAGGCACAGTCCCGGTCCAGTTTTTTCAGCATCGCCAGCACGTTGCAGGGCGCGCCGCCCGGGTTGGCCTCAAAGAGGGTGTTGCCCTGGCCGCTGAGGCCGTTTTCCGTAAAGTCGATCAGCAGCTCGCCCAGAGCCACTACGTCAAACCGTTTCGCCGCCATTTTTACGCCTCCTCATCAAAAACCAGGTCGTACTTCTCCACATCCATCAGCACCGCGCCGCCGGCCTCGAAGCTGATAACGTCCGCCTCCTGCTGGGTATAGATCACAGAACTGGCGGCCTGCTCGCCGTCGTTGACGAACACCTCCAGGCTGAACCGGTCCAGAACGATCCGCAGCTTGATCTCTCCGCCCTGGTAGCGCACAAAGAAGCTCCGGGTATGCACGATGTCATGGGGCAGGCCGCTGCGTGTCCGGTCGATCTTCAGCGTGCCGTCGCTGGGACGGTAGCGGATGATCGTCTCATGCTCCCCATCCTTGGCCACGCGGATGCGGAACCAGCGGTAGGGATCGGTGCCGGTGGGCTTGACGGTGACCGTCATGTCCAGCGTCCGTCCCTGGATACCCGGCAGATTGATCTCGCCGCTGACGGGGATATTCCGGTGGATGACGCACTGCCCCCGATAGGCGTCCAGCTCCCGCACCGGGTTCTGATAGAGCCGCCCATCCTTCACAGACAGCTCGCGGGGCAGAGTTGTCTGGCCGAACCAGCGGCAGTGATAGGGCTTTGCCCCTACGGTACCCCAGTTCTGCATCCAGGCGATCATGATCCGCCGCCCGTCAGGGGTCAGCAGGGTCTGGGGGGCGTAAAAGTCCAGACCGTAGTCGATGGCCTGCACGAACTGCCGGGTAAATCCCTTTCCGTCGGGGTCATAGTCCCCGATCAGGCACACCGTGCCGTTGCCCGCGTGGAACTCCAGCCCCACGGGGTTCATCTCCTGGGGACTGGTCAGCAGGACATGCTTTCCGTCCAGAGGGAAGAAGTCCGGGCACTCCCACATCTTGCCGTACTGGTTATTACAGCGGTCCAGAGTGCGGACATACTCCCAGTTGATCGCGTCGGCGCTGCGGTAGAGCAGGATGGCTCCGCTGCCGTCCTCTGTGCGGTTGCCGATAACGGCGTAGTAGGCGCCGTCCTCCTCCTGCCAGATCTTCGGGTCACGGAAGTCGATGGNGCTGCCGCCCTCNGGNAGATCCTTNNNCTCCAGNACNGGNTTNTCCAGGCANTTNTCATAGTCCANNCCGTCGCCGATGGCGATGCACTGGGTCTGGATGTCCTGNATNNANCCNTCNGGNTTNTGNCCCCGCTGGACGCCGGTNTACAGNAGCAGCTGCCGCCCGTCNGGCANNTCNANNGCGCTGCCGGAGAAGCANCCNNCCNCATCGTCATAGNNCTTNTCAGGNGCCANNGCNNCNGGCAGGCGNTCCCAGCGGATNAANTCCNNTGTNTTNANNTGNCCCCAGTGCATGGGGCCCCACTCGTTGNNNTAGGGNTNNTACTGNTANAANAGNTGNTACTCNCCCTTNTANANNGAGAANCCNTTGGGGTCGTTCATCCAGCCGATGGTGGGNGTGNCGTGAAAGGCGGGCCGCTCGCTGNCGGGGATNTGGNGNCCGTACTNGGCCTCGAAATCTCGGGCCTTCTGAAGGGCTTCGCTNATCATGNCATNGTTCCTCCTGAAAGAATAGTGGAAGTNATTATGCGAATCAAANGTCTACGGAAACTCCCGGGCGCTGTTTACCGCTTNGCGGNAAATNCGCTTGAAAGCCGCGCGTGGTTTGGGATNGTGCNNNGGNNAAGATTTTTTTGGCGCGGCTTTTGGGNGAATTNCGCGCCCTGCGGGGCGCGACCAGAGGCTCTGCCTCTGGACTCNGCNNCCTTTGNAAAGGNNGNCGAAACTTTTNTATANNGNAACNTTGATTCNCCTTAANAATATCGGACCAGGGAAGTCCGGAGTTGACAAGTTTATATCGCCAGNAATNGGTNCTTATATAAGATGGGATCAGACAGTTTTAAGANATTTTGCTTTTTTAGGAAAAGGGGCGGCGCNNGGCCGCCCCTTTTGTGCTTANTTATTGTGCGNTGGCGTAGCGGTCATAGGCGTCCTGATAGACAGTCAGCAGATCGTCCATACCGCACTTCTTGCTCAGATATTCCTTGTACTCTTCCCACTCCGCGTCAGTGGGNCCGCCGTCNCGCAGCCACAGGCCCTCCTGCTCACGGACNGCGGATTCAAAGTCCGGCTTNTGCCAGTCGATGGTCTCCATCTCCATNCCGGTGAACACGCAGTCCACAGGNTAGAAGGTGGTNTCNGCCACNTAGGGCATCCAGAACTGNTCCAGGTCGGTCAGACGCTCGATGGCGCGNTCCTCCATGTAGAAGANCTCGTTGTAGTACTCCGCCAGGATCAGCTTGGGNCCGTANACNTCGTANACGTTGCGCAGCTCGCCTGCGCTCTTGCTGTACTGGGCGCGCGCCTCGTCGTCGGTGATGGACAGCCACATGCCCTTCTCATCCTGACCGGTAAAGAACACACCCTTGGGGCCGTACTGGAGCTGCATGACGACCTCGCCGTCATACCACTGGTCAAAGAACTTCAGCAGATTGATGGGGCTCTGGCAGTTGCTGGTGACGCAGAGCTGGCCGGAGCTGATGGGGGAACCGGGGCGGATGGTCACACCGCAGGTATTCTCATACTGGGTGCCCTTGGGACCGGTCAGCGGGGGCAGGAACACGTAGTCGGAGGCGTAGTCGCCCATGAGCTCCTCGATGTACCACCAGGTGGACACGCCCACGTAGCCCTGCTGGCACTTGGCGATCAGCTGGCTGTCGCTCTGGGAGAACATCTCCACATCCATGAGGCCCTCGGCGTACCAGTCGTGGAAGTAGGTCAGGCAGTCGCGGTAGGCGTCGGTGGTGCAGACGAACTCCACCTGGCCGTCGCTCTTGAGATGGATGTCGTTGATGACGTCGTTGGGCCAGTTGGTGAAGCCGAAGCCGGAGTAGAAGATGTTCTGNCCCCAGCACCACTCGTCGAAGCCGCTGGTCATGGGGATGGTGCTTCCGGCGGCATTGCCGTAATACTTGGCGGACATATCGTTGTCCTTGAAGGCCTTCAGCGCGTCGTGGAGCTCGTCCAGGGAGGTGGGGACCTCCAGGCCCAGATCGTCCAGCCACGCCTTGTTGATCATGCTGTACTGGGGCACGGAGAAGATGGANTAGGCNTCCTCCATGTCCGCGCCGATACCGGCGGTGGTCATCTGCTCNCCGGAGGGCAGGCCGTAGATCTTGCCGTCGTCCATGGTGACCGCGGCCCGGATNTCGGGGTGCTGCTCCAGGATGGCGCANAGGTTGGGCATGATGTCCGGGGTGAGATAGGGGGTCAGGTCCAGGAAGGTGCCGTCGTCCCCGTACCGGGCCAGGTCGTAGTTGGAGAAGCCCACGCCCATGAAGGCGTCGGGGTACTGGCCGCCGGTGATGCGGATGTTCACCTGCTCGGCCAGGGAGTCGCTCATGGTCTCCCANTNGATCTTGATNCCGGCGTTCTCCTGGAGGGCNTTNANNACCTCNNNNTCANCGTAGCCGCCGGAGAGGGCGGANATGTCCGCCCATGATNTNNAACTCNGTCTGNTCNGTGTTGGGNTTGACGGTGCCGTCGTTGACGTTGGNCACCAGGCCGCCGCTGCACCCGGTCAGGGCCGGCAGCAGCGTCAGAGCCGCCAGGGCGCCGGCCAAAGCTCTCTTGATACTCTTTTTCATAGTGCTCCTCCTTTCTCAGCCCTTGACGGCCCCGGCCATGAAGCCCTTCTCAAAGTGCTTCTGCACGAAGGGATANATGANCAGCATGGGGACCGCGGCNACGATCATGGAGCAGAATTTCAGCAGCTCCGTCAGCTTNTTCAGTTCCGCGTAGCCGCCGGAAATGGTAGCNGCCTGGGACGCGGAGGCGGAGCTCTTNATNAGGATGTTGCGCATAACCAGGGGCAGCGGGGTGCCCTTGCCGCCCAGGTAGATCAAAGCGGTGAACCAGTCGTTCCAGTAGGCCACCATGGAGAACACCATCATAACCGCCATGATGGGCATGGACAGGGGGATGACCACGCTGAAGAAGGTGCGCAGCTTGGTGCAGCCGTCGATCTCGCTGGCCTCAATGAGGTCGTGGGGGATGCTGTTCTGGAAGTAGTTGCGGACGATGATCATGTTGCCCACNCCCACGCCGCCGGGGAGGAACAGGGACCACATGCTGCCCACCAGGCCGGTCTGCTTGACCACCAGGTAGGTGGGGACCAGGCCGCCGCCGAAGTACATGGTGATCAGGAAGAAGATGCTCAGGAACTTCCGCCCGGGCAGATCCTTCTGGGCCAGGGGATAGGCGGTGATGTAGAGCATCACCACNGAGAAGATGGTGCCGATNATGGTGTACTTCACNGAGTTGAGGAAGCCGGAGACNATGTTCTTCTCNGCNAACACCGCCTTATAGCCGTCCAGNGTGAAGCCGCTGGGCAGGAGGAAGGTCTTGCCCGCGTACACCTCGTAGGGGTCGGANAAGGAGGCGACCAGAACGTAGTAGAGGGGATAGGCCACGATCAGAAGTACCACGGCGCAGATGGCGACCAGGATGATGTCGCTGGTCTTGTCGGACATACCGGTAGATTTCTTATTCATATCTCTGCACCTCCTTATACGAATTCAACGTCCGAAGCCTTGGACGCGATCTTATTGACGATGAGCAGCAGGACGATGTTGACCACCGTATTGAACAGNCCCACCGCGGTGGAGTAGCTNTACTTGGCGCTCTGNATNCCCTGCTCGTAGACGTAGACGGCGATGACGTCGCTGGTGGCCTTGTTCAGGTCGGTCTGAAGCAGCCAGACCTTCTCAAANCCCACGTTCATGATGCCGCCGGCGGCCATGATCAGGTTCAGGATCGCCATGGGGAGCAGCTCCGGGATGTCGATATGCAGAATGCGCTGGAACACGGAGGCGCCGTCCATCTTGGCCGCCTCNTAGAGGCCGGGGTCCACGTTGGCCAGNGTGGCCAGGTAGATGATNCAGCCCCAGCCTGCGTCCTGCCAGATGCCGGAGGCGATGTANATGGTCCGGAAGGCGGAGGACTGGGTCAGGAAGTCCACGCTGGAGCCCAGGATCAGGTTCAGCAGGCCGCCCGAGGGACTGAGGAAGATGCGGATCATACCGCAGATAACCATNATNGAGATNAAGTGGGGGGCGTAGAGCACCGTCTGCACCACCCGCTTGAANTTGGCGAAGCGGAGCTGGTTGATGATCAGGGACAGGATGATGGGAATGGGGAAGCCCCACAGCAGGCTGTAGAAGCTGATGAGGACGGTATTCTTGATCATCCGCGCGCAGGTGGGGGAGGAGAAGAACCGCTGGAACCAGTACCAGCCCACCCATTCGCTGCCGGCATAGCCCCGGCTGGCCTTGAAGTCACGGAAGGCGATCTGAATGCCGTACATGGGGATGTACTTATAGATAACCGTCAGTACCACCGGGATCAGCAGCAGCAGATAGAGCTGCCAGTTGTCCAGGATTCTTTGTCCCAGCGTCTTTTGACGCTGGGACAGGGCGGCGGAGCCCGCCGCCGAGATCCGTCCGCCCTGGGGCAGGCCCGGATCGGGGGAGCGCATGATCTTTTTGCTGTTTTTCATGTGACTCACTTCCTTAAAACACATATTTGCTTTGCTGTGACCGCCTGAGAGTTTTGCGCCGATCACCTCCCACATCCATTGGATTATGTGCGCCGTCATATAACGTTTCATTCTCCTTTGAAAATGCAAGCGGCCCGATATTCCTGCCGCTTTTGATGAAACGTTATTTCTAGGTTGTGTTTATCATAGCAAAACAATTTTCACCTGTCAAGTCAGTACCTGCATAATTTGTGGCCATAATTCCAATTTTATCGAGTTACACAAATGGAACCGTTTCCGACTATGCAAGATAAACAAAAATATCGTTTCATGAAAAATTCGTGAAATTTCTCTTTACAGATGCCCACCATTTCTGCTATGATAGAGCCACCTCAGAAAAGAACCACACATTTCACGCGCTTTGTATGAAATGTTTCATAGCAAGGAGGGTATTCATGAAGGGAACCATGCCAACGATGAAGGATGTGGCCCAGGAGGCGGGCGTCGCCCTCGGGACCGTATCCAAGGTATTCAATGGGATCCCGGTGGGCGAGAGCTACCGGTTGAAGGTGGAGGAGGCTGCCCGGAAGCTGGGCTATCAGGTCAACCAGTACGCCCGGGGCCTGCGGGCCAGCAGCACCTCCACGGTGGCCCTGATCCTGCCGGGGGTGAACCACCCGTTTTTCGCCGCCCTGGCCCAGTATGTGTGCGCGGCCCTGAATAAGCGGGATTACCGGATGCTGCTGTATGTTACCGCTTCCAGTCCCGAGAGTGAGCAGGCCTGCGTCAATATGGTCCGGCAGAATAAAGCGGATGGGATTATCGGGCTGACATATAACCCGCTGGAAGTGGATGAGAGCCTGCCGTTTGTGGGCATCGACCGCAGCTTCCGGCCCGATATTCCCTGTGTATCGTCGGACAACTACAGCGGCGGACGGCTGGCAGCGGAGAAGCTGATCGAGCTGGGGTGCAGGCGGCTTGCCTTTCTCCGCACCGGCTCCGTCAGGCCCGGCGAAGCGGATAAGCGCGGCGACGGCTTCGAGGCCGCCTGCAGGGCGCAGCAGGTTCCTTATGAAACGCTGCGGCTCAACGACGGCGAGGTCTGGGAGCGGTTCCGGGATTTTCTCCTCGACCACAGGCAGGGGGACAAGCTGGACTTCGACGGGATCTTCTGCTCTACGGATCTGCTGGCCTGGAAGATACAGCATATGCTGGCGGAGATGGGCCTCCGGGTGCCGGAGGACGTGCAGCTCATAGGCTTTGACGGCATCCGCCGGTTTGGCGGCGAGTCCTTCTACTGCTCCACCATTGTCCAGCCGGTACAGAAAATCGCGGAGACTGCCGTGGATCTGCTGCTGGCAAAGGACCGGTCGAATATCCCCGCCCTGGTATGCCTCCCTGTTTCCTATGCGCCCGGCGGGACGACAAAAGAATAGGAGAATGCGCTATGGCCAGCGAATATCTGAAGAAAAAATATCAGGACGTGAAGCCTGATGTAAAAAGGGAGCTTACACCGGCGGAGAAGCGAAAGAACTGGTGGCACTACCACAAATGGCACGTTGTGCTCTGCGTGGGCCTGGTGGTGATCCTGGGAAGCATTGTGTGGAACGCCCTGCATCAGGTCAAGCCGGATTACCAGATCGCCTATGTAGGTACGAATGCCCTGCCGGAGGACACCGCCGCTGCCGTGGAGGGATGCTTCGCCGCCTTTGGGGAGGACCTGAACGGCGATGGCAGTGTTGTGGTGCGGCTAGAGCAGTACGCATCTTCCGACGGAACAGACCCGCAGACGGTTATGGCCGCTACTGTGAAGCTGATGGCCGATCTGGAGGAGTGCGCGAGTTATTTCTTCCTGTTGGAGGACCCGGAGGGGTTCCAGCAAAACTATTTCACCTTGAGCCTGTTGGATGGTTCTCTCCCGGCGGACGGCGATGATTCCGGCAAAGGGACCTACCTTGCCTGGGAGCAGTGTCCGGCGCTGGCGCGGACAGACCTGGGGGATTATTCGTACGCACTGCTGGGCGGAACGGCGTCGGGCAGCAGCAATGAGCTGGTATCCGGGCTGTATATCGCCCGCCGGGGATTCTGGACAGAAAAAGACTCCCCGTATCTGGAGGGGTGTAATGCGCTGTGGGAGAAGATCACGGAAGGAGCGGTTTCATGAAAAAATCTCTGCTTGTTTTGCTGCTGGCGGTCTGTGTCTGTCTGGCAGGCTGCACACAGGTCCCCACTGCCGCGGCGGACGGCACGGCCTGGAGCGATGACTGGATCACCGTGGGCGGCATCGTAGGGGTGGATACGCCAGCCGGGATCAGTCCCCGGGAGAACAGCGACGCGCTGGCCGTCAATGGTATGTATTATGCCACCTGGTCCATCGGCGAGTCGGAGGCCTACACCAACGAGGACGGCGATGAAGCGCAGCTTTATGACGCACAGATTTATCTCCTGCTGGCCGGGTACAACGCAGCGGAGAAGGCGGAGGAGAACGCGGCGCAGTGGCAGGCCATGGCCAATGAGCGCTATGCGGTAGATCAGGCTCTGTCCGCAAGCTGCAACGGCCAGGATTTCAGCGTACTGACCTATGTCTTTGATTCTGAAACCAACCCCTACGCCAGGGGTGCGTCGGCTTTCGGGGTGTACGGGAACTATGCGGTCAGCGTGGAGCTGTCCTGCCGGGAGGACTTTAGCGGCGACCCGCTGGAGGTTCTGACCGATTTCCTGGAACACTGTCACTACAGCACTTGAGGAGGAACCGGCTATGGGTATGTTTTTACGGGATGATCCGCATATCAACGAGAACGAGCGGCAGACCGGGTTTTACCGCTACCGCCAACTGCTGAATACCCGCTTTGGCCAGTGGTGGAAGGTCAATTTTCTGACCCTCATCGGCTTTGTCCCTTTAACAGTGGGGATTGTTTACGCCGTAGGGACCAGCAGCATTTTGATCCTTCTGCCCTGCTCCATCCTGGGCGGGATGGTCGCGGGGCCCTTCCTGGCAGGGATGTACGACGCCCTGCTCCGGGGACTGCGGGATGACCCGATGCCCTGGAAGGGCGCCTACGTCCGCTCCTGGAAGCAGAACTGGAAGGGAAGCCTGGTCCCCGGCGCGCTGCTGGGCCTGATGCTGGGGCTGTACACCTTTATGGGAATGCTGTTCTGGTGGGCGGAGATTGCGCCATCTTTAGGAACAGTGGTGCTGTACCTGTTTTCCCTGCTGCTGGTACTGGTAGTCAATTCCTTGTACTGGCCGCAGCTGGTGCTGTTCAACCAGCGGGCAGGTCTCCGGCTGCGCAATTGTGTACTGTTTTGCATCAAAAACTTCTGGCGGGTGATGGGAGCAGGATTATTGCAGCTGGCCTATCTGGCAGTGCTTGTCCTGTTTGCGCCGTGGACACTGTTCCTGCTGCCGGTAACGGGTGTGTGGTATATCCTGTTTCTTGCTCAGTTTCTGCTATATGAACAGATGGATAACGCCTTTCATATTGAGGAGTTGTATGACGGAGCGAAGCTATAAAGGGAAAAAGTAAATAAAAAAGCCTCGAAACCGAAACGGTTTCGAGGCTTCTGTCTGGAGGTGACACCCGGATTTGAACCGGGGAATGAGGGTTTTGCAGACCCTTGCCTTACCACTTGGCTATGTCACCATATAGATAACAGGAGCAAGATATCTGCTCCTGTTATCATTTGTGGAGCGGGCGACGGGGCTCGAACCCGCTACCTCCACCTTGGCAAGGTGGCGCTCTACCAGATGAGCTACGCCCGCATTATGTACGACCCCCGACGTAACAAACCATGCTGCGCATGGTCCGCCGAATAATCCAGTCGTACATCTTCATTTGCGCATACGCGCAAATGGAATGGTGCCTCCGGTCGGAATTGAACCAACGACACGCGGATTTTCAGTCCGCTGCTCTACCAACTGAGCTACAGAGGCATATAGGGCACTCAATTGTACCCTATGGCGACTCAGAACGGGCTCGAACCGTCGACCTCCAGCGTGACAGGCTGGCGTTCTAACCAACTGAACTACTGAGCCAGATTTCCTTGCCGTATCCGAAATGCTTCGGAACCTGTGGTGTGCGGCTGCGCCGCGCACCTTAGATGTGCAGACTCGGCGCACTTGCGCCCCGCTTCGCGCGTCACAAGTACGCGCTCGCTGCACATTATTGTTTTGCACTTCGTGCAAAACAATGGTGGGAACAACTGGACTCGAACCAGTGACCCCCTGCTTGTAAGGCAGGTGCTCTAACCAGCTGAGCTATGCTCCCGGAGGTCCGCTTTCCGAACGGCAAGGGTTATTATACTAAACTCGGCCCCATCTGTCAATAAGAAATTTCAAATTTTCGGAAATTTTTTTGCCAGCCCTCTCAGCCGAATACGGACAGGCCCTTTTCCTCCTGCTCCTGCTGGGTCTGCTGATCCACCTGCTGCTCATTCTCCGCAGCGGTGACGGTGCGGGTGGTGCCGCCGGAGACGTACACCTTGCCGCATTCGGGGCAGATGTCAGTGTGCAGGGTCACAGACTGGCTGACCACCCGGCGGCCCTCCTGCTGGGCCTTGGCCTGCTCCCGGACCACGTGCTCGTTCTCATGGCCCCTCACGGCGGCGGCAGCCTGCTCCGGCGCCACGTTGGTGGGGGTCTGGAAAGACACGCCCATGTCGTCGGATTCGTCCTGATACTTCCGCTTCTCGCAGGTCTGGCACTTGCCCTCCGCTACGGCTGCCTGTGCACTCTCTGCGCCCACCTTTAACGCTTCGCCATTGCCGTCCTGAGCCTTCTCAGCCCCCTCGGTCCCGGCGTTCCCAAAGGGTGTGATCCGCATCCGCACGGCCATTTCCGCCGGGTCCGCGCCCTCGCGGATCACAGGCCCGAGCTTGGCAGGCTGCGTGCCGTCTCCGTCCACAGCCCGGACGGGGGTCACCGGCTGGACCGGCGTCTCCGGAGAGGCGCTGCGCCGCGTCGTCCATACGGATGCCTGAGACCCGCCCTGGACGTTCCGTGCCGCCTCCGCATTCTGCTGGGCATTCTGTGCCTGCCCGGCCCGCTGGAGCATGTTATAACCTGCATAGGTATTATAATAGGCGTTCACACCAGATATTACACCCACCATATTGTCCACCTCAAAAATATTATATGTGGAATTATCATACCACAGTCTTTCCCAAATGGCAAGGCCCTTCATGTCCATGAAAATCAATTTTTAGGCAAACCATCCCAAAATAGCACACACTGTGTAGGGGCTCGCCCCTACACAGTCTGGATCAGAATCGGGAATAGGCCGCTGACACAAGAATCATCCATACCGGGGGCATGGTTCTAATTTCGTTTGTCAGTCAATCCTATAAGCCACAAGGGATTTACATTCAGCGCATCAGCCAGCAGTGGTAATTCATAGTCCGGAACAGTACGGACGCCCGTTTCGATTCGGCTGATAGCTTTCTGCGTCAAAGAATGGCCGTTCAGTTGTATTTTTGCGGCTAAGCCCTCTTGTGAAAGTTTTTGGCTTTCCCGAGCTATCCGCACACGTTCACCGCAGATATTACATTTTCCATCTAAGGTCAGTAAACGCATGATATCAATCCTATCCCATTAATAACTATGTTAGGATTGACAGTAACACTTTATTTATGATAATATTATCCTTAAGATGACTAGAAAGGTTTGAGATGAAAAAATCGATGCTATGATAATGAATCAAAATTCCTGCGCTTTTACCGGCCACCGCTCCCACAAATTGCCGTGGAGAGATAACGAGGACGACCTCCGGTGCATTGCGCTGAAAAAGACACTGACTGAACAGATCACGGCGCTGGCCGAAGCCGGTGTAACGGATTTCTTCAGCGGAATGGCCGCCGGGACAGACCACTACTGTGCTCAGATCGTCCTGGCCCTCCGCGAAAAAAATCCCACGCTGAAGCTCCACTGTGTCCTGCCCTACAAAGGACAGGCGGACAAGTGGAGTGATTCAGCACGGGAAACGTACCATTCTATTTTGAAACAGGCCGATTCCGTAGAATATGTGAGCCGCGCCTACTATGACGGCTACATGATCGACCGGAACCACCGGCTGGTGGATTCTGCCGGTCTGCTGCTGGCCGTCTACAGCGGAGCGCGGCGAAGCGGCACCGGCGCAACCGTGAACTATGCCCGGAAAACGGGCCGGGAGGTCATCGTGATCGACCCCATTACCCGGCAGTCTTCCGAGCGAATGGGGATATAAGAAAGGAATTTGACATGGAAGAATTAAAAGCTTATCCATAAATTAGAGAGAATGTGATATAATGTCCAGGGGTGAGGAAATGGAAAAGAAAAAGGGAACGCAGTCCTGGACCATATCGGATGAACTGTGGGAAGAAATAG
>JAAVHD010000053.1 GCA_014799915.1 Oscillibacter sp. | reverse complement strand
CTATTTCTTCCCACAGTTCATCCGATATGGTCCAGGACTGCGTTCCCTTTTTCTTTTCCATTTCCTCACCCCTGGACATTATATCACATTCTCTCTAATTTATGGATAAGCTTTTAATTTGCTGATTTCAAATTCGTTCTATATTATATCAGAAAGATTCTCCTTTTTAACCCCTTTTATTTCATGCTCGCTGTGAAACTTACTTGACACATCCGGGTGCGTTCTGGTATTATGGAACGTGGAAATTTGGCTGTTTGGGGACTGTATCGGAGGAAAGTTCCCCGGGTCCCCAGGCAGGAAAGGAGATCCCATATGATCTGCCCCGCTTGCGGAAAAGAGATGGAGTCCGGTTGGGTCTACAGCAGGGGCGTGATGATGTGGAGCCCGGAACAGGGCAAGATGCCCCGTATTTCCGGACCGGAGGACGTCTCCCTGATGAAGGAGATGCCGTGGGGATTCGCCCCGGACTACCCCATTGGTTATATTTGCAAAGACTGCCGTAAGGTGATCATTGAATACTGAAAAGTACAAAAACACTTTCACATAGGAGGAACACAGGCGAATGGATTACAATAAAACCATCAATCTGCCGAAGACAGACTTTCCCATGCGGGCGGGCCTCCCGGCCCGGGAACCCGCCATGCTGGAAAACTGGGAGAAAATGGATCTCTACCACGAGCTGCTGAAGAAGAACGAGGGCAAGCCCCTCTGGTCTCTCCACGACGGCCCTCCCTTCTCCAACGGCGACCTTCACATGGGCCACGCCCTGAACAAGTCCATCAAGGACTTCATGGTCCGCTCCGCCGCCATGCGGGGGCACTACACCCCCTACATCCCCGGCTGGGACAACCACGGTATGCCCATTGAATCCGCTATCATCAAGAAGAACAAGCTCAACCGCAAGAAGATGAGCGTCCCTGAGTTCCGCTCCGCCTGCCACGATTTTGCCCAGCACTATATTGATGTGCAGATGGCGGGCTTCAAGCGCATGGGCGTCATCGGCGACTGGGAGCACCCCTACAAGACCATGGACCCCGCCTTTGAGGCCGAGGAGGTCAAGGTCTTCGGCGAGATGTTCAAGAAGGGCGTCATCTACAAGGGACTCAAACCCGTATACTGGTGCCCCCACGACGAGACCGCCCTGGCCGAGGCTGAGATCGAGTACCAGGAGGACCCCGTCACCACCGTCTATGTCAAATTCCCCATGCACGACGACCTGGGCAAGCTGGCCGCTTACGACAAGAGCAAGCTCTTTTTCGTGATCTGGACCACCACCATCTGGACCCTCCCCGGCAACCTGGCTATCGCCCTGCATCCCCGGGACAGCTATGCCCTGGTGAAGGTTCCCAACGGTGAGGTTTACATCATGGCCGAGGCCCTGGTGGAGAAGGTCATGAAGGTGGCGGGCATCGAGGGCTGGGAGATCGTGGAGACCCATCCCGGCAGCTTCTTCGAGTATATGCTGGCGGACCACCCCTTCCTGCCCAAGACCAGTCAGCTGGTGCTGGCGGAGTACGTCACTATGGAGTCCGGTACGGGCTGCGTCCACACCGCCCCCGGCTTCGGCGCGGACGACTATCAGACCTGCAAGCGCTACAATATGGAGATGGTGGTCCCCGTCAACGACCAGGGCCGCCACACCGACTACGCCGGGAAATATGCCGGCATGACCACTGACGAGTCTAACCCCGTCATTCTCGCCGACATGAAGGAGAGCGGTGCGCTGCTGGCCAGCGAAGACATCGTCCACTCCTACCCCCACTGCTGGCGGTGCAAGAACCCCATCATCTTCCGGGCTACGCCCCAGTGGTTCTGCTCCGTGGACGCCTTCAAGGACGCCGCCGTGGCCGCCACGGACGACGTGCGGTGGGTGCCCAGCTGGGGCAAGGACCGCATGATTTCCATGATCAAGGAGCGGGCCGACTGGTGCATCTCCCGCCAGCGCCGCTGGGGCCTGCCCATCCCCGTGTTCTACTGCGAGGACTGCGGCAAGCCCATCTGTGATGATACCACCATTGAAACCGTGAGCAAGCTCTTTGCCGCTGAGGGCTCTAACGCTTGGTATGAAAAGAACGCTGAGGAGATCCTCCCCGCCGGGTACAAGTGCCCCCACTGCGGCGGCGTCCACTTCACCAAGGAGGAGGACACCCTGGACGGCTGGTTCGATTCCGGCTCCACCCACTTCGCCTCCATGCAGAAGGACCAGGGCTTCTGGCCCGCCACCGTCTATATGGAGGGTCTGGATCAGTACCGCGGATGGTTCCAGTCCTCCCTGCTGACTGCTGTGGGTGCGCTGGGCAAGGGCGCTCCCTTCAAGGAGTGCGTCACCCACGGCTGGACTGTGGACGGCGAGGGCAAGGCCATGCACAAGTCCCTGGGCAACGGCGTGGACCCCAACGAGATCTTTAAGAAGTACGGCGCGGACATGATCCGTCTGTGGGCCGGGTCCGCCGACTACCACGCGGATGTCAGATGCTCGGACAACATCCTGAAGCAGCTCTCCCAGAATTATCTGAAATTCCGCAACACCGCCCGGTACTGCCTGGGGAATCTGGCGGGCTTCGACGCCAACAATCTGGTTGCTCCCGGCGAGATGCTGGAGCTGGACCGCTGGGCTGTGACCCGGCTCAACAGCCTCATGGAGCGCTGCGAGACGGCCTACTACAACTATGACTTCCATGTGGTTTCCCACGCGATCAATGACTTCTGTGTGGTGGAGCTGTCCAGCTTCTATCTGGATATCATCAAGGACCGTCTCTACTGCGACGAGACGGACGGCATTTCCCGCCGTTCCGCCCAGACCGCACTGTGGATGATCCTGGATACCGTCACCAAGATTTTCGCTCCCATCCTGGCCTTTACCTGTGACGAGATCTGGCTGGCCATGCCCCACAAGGATGGCGACGATGGCCGGAACGTGCTGCTGAATGTGATGAACAAGCCCTTCGTGGAGTACGCGCTGGATGACGCCGCCATGGCCAAGTGGGACGAGCTTATCAAGGTCCGCAACACGGTCAATGCCGCGCTGGAGACCGCCCGGAATGAGAAGAAGATCGGCAAGAGCCTGGAGGCCAAGGTCACCGTGGGCCTCCCTGAGAGCCTGGCCGGGCAGATGGACGAGGAAGCCCTGGCGGATCTGTTCATCGTGTCCCAGGTGAGCGCTGCCGAAGGCAGCGCCGGTGTGCAGGTGGAGCCCGCCCAGGGCGCCAAGTGCGAGCGCTGCTGGAAGATCCTGCCCTCTGTGGGCAGCGACAGCGAGCATCCCACCCTCTGCGGCCGCTGTGCCAAGGTGGTCAAAAAGCTGGACGTGACCCTGTAAAACAAAGATAAAGCAAGAATGGCCCCCGGTGCTTTCGCACCGGGGGCCATAGCTTATGCAATTAAGAAATTAGGAAAATCAGCCGCCGATACCGGTATTTACCGGCATAGACAGGGTCAGAATGCCGTTAGCCTCCTTGGTATCCAGGCCCAGCAGAACCTTCAGACCGCTGGCGGAAACATAGTTGTTGTTGCCCACGTTCACAACGTCCACTTCCACGGTCTTGCCGTCCACAGTGACGGTGATGGTGCCTGCAACAGCCTCGCCCTTAACGGCGGCGGCAGTCTCAGCGGTGTAATCAGTGCCCTTGACGATGACAACGCCGTCCTCGCTGGTCCAGGTCACATCAAAGGAAGCCTCGGTGCCCGCCAGGAGCTGGGCCACCTCGCGCAGACGGTAGTAGGTCTCGCCGCTGGCGCTGTTGGCGGTAGCCACATCGGCGCCGGTGCCGTCAAAGACCACGTTGCCGGATACTGGCTCCAGATTGTATGCCTTGTTCTTGGGGGACTCGATCTCACCGGCGTTGATCTTGGCAATGATCTCAGCGCGCTCGGGGTTATCCAGCTGGAGGTCGATACCCACGATCTTCCAGTTGTTGTCCACCTTGGGCTCCACAGGGGAGTTGTTGGCAAAGTACTCCACCAGCATGTCGCGGATGGACTCGGAGGACTGCCACTCCTTTGCGCCCTCGGGATCAGCCAGGAAGCTGTTGACTGTGGAGGACAGGCGGTAGTCGTTGACGGCCAGGGTCAGCTCCTGGTCATCAGCCAGAGGCTCGCCCTTGAAGGTCAGGTTCTTGATGCGCTGGCCCACGGGCTGGCTGATATCGATCTCGTAGTTCACGCCCGCGAACATGTCGTACTTGTAATCACGGAAATCGGGGTCGAAGGAGATGTTGATGTCGCCGGGCTTCCAGGTGTTGTAATAGCCGGCGGACCACTCCATGTAGGTCTTCAGCTCCGCGCCGGTGATCTTGATGCGGTAGAGGGTGTTGTCGTACTTGTAGATATCGAAGATGTTATTGTACTTGATCTCTCCCTCGGGCAGATCGCTCTCATACTTGAAGAGGGCCGCGGCAGAGACGTCGGCGCCGGACTTCTCCAGCTGGACGGTGTTGATGAGGTCCATAACGGCGGTATCCTCGATCCATCCCTGCGCAATGCCGGTGATCTCGTTGTCGGACTGGAAGCGGGCGGTGGTTCTGCCCAGCACGTTGTCATTGATGTAGGCAACAGCCTCCGCGTGGCCGTCCTTGACCTGGGGGATGTCACGGATCTCCTGGCTGGGCTCCACGTCCGCCATGGAGACGATCTCTACGGTGCTGTCGATGATGTTCTTATCCGCGTCCAGCGTCAGATCGAAGCGGGCAATCTCCACGCCGGTAGAGCGCACGCCGGCCACGGGCACGTCGCCCACGGTGGTGTTGACGGTCTGATGGGTATGGGCCACCTGGAGCACGTCCACCTCGGGATTGACCTCGAGGATCTTCTCGGCGGCATCCCGGCGGTCATCCTCGGCGATGTAGAACTCGGCCTCCAGACCCACATGGGCGGAAACCATGATGATATCGGCCTGATCGCCGATCTCCTCGATGGCGCGCTTCACGGCAACGCTGACATCCTCGTAGGTGCAGCCGTCAATGCCGGGCTTGCCGCCGTCCCAGCGGGGGACGCTGGGGGAGGTGACGCCGATCACGGCGATCTTCACGCCGCCTGCGTCCAGAATGACCCAGTCCTCGCCGATGACGCTGCTGCCGTCAGCATTGCGGACATTGGCGGCCAGGATGGGGAAATCGGCCTGGCCAAGGATGGTCTTCATGGTTTCGATGCCCCAGTTGAACTCGTGGTTGCCCACGGTCATGGCGTCGTAGCCCATGTAGTTCATGGCCGCGATGACGGGGTGCTCACGCTCAGGCTTCTTGTTGAAGAGGTCGTCGCTCATGATGGTGCCCTGGATGTCGTCGCCGGCGTCAATCAAAAGCGTGTTGGGGTTCTCCTCACGCACCTGCTGGATGTAGGTGTACAGGCGGGCCATACCGCTGTTGGTAGTCTCTTTGTTGCTGGCGTAGTCGTAGCCCCAGATATCGCTGTGCATATCCGAGGTGCCGAGGATGGTGATGTGGGTCTCGCCCTCCGCCTCCGCGGCCAGGGCGGCGGGCAGCAGGGATACCGCCAGGGCCAGGGCCAGCAGGACAGAAAGCAGTTTTTTCGCATGTCGCATGGGAAATCTCCTCCTATGTATAAGATAGGCAAATTGTACCATAGCTATCCAGAAAAAGCAAGCAATATTGTGAAAGATTCGCAAAACCCGCATCACAGCGCGGACGGCAGCCATATCACCCCACTTGATTTTTTCCGGAACATTTGCTATACTGGGTCATACTGGTAACAGGAGCGGCATCTTTCCGGGAAATTTTCCGCTCCGCACACAAAATATGCACACCGCAAGCCTGATGGGGACCGCCGGGCTCCCGGCGGTCCCCTATATCATGCGGCGCGCCGTCGGCGCGGACGGGGGCAGGTGTGTGGGAAAGAAATTCGCCCCGCCGCGGCGCTCTTGCCGCTTACGGTATCTTATGAAGCGAGCTTGACCAAGGTGCTTGCGCCCCTCGCCCGTCCGGCATCCCCGAGTGATGGAATGCAGGCTCTTTGACGCGGAAAAAGTGAAAAAGGAAGTGCAGTTATGATCAAAATCGCGCCTTCGATCCTCGCCGCCGATTTTGCAAATTTAGAGCGGGACATCCAGAAAGTCCGCACTGCGGACTACCTCCATGTGGACGTGATGGACGGCCTCTTTGTGCCCAACATCTCCATCGGCCTGCCGGTGGTGGAGTCCATCCGGAAGGTGACGGACATGACGCTGGACGTCCACCTGATGATCGACCGTCCAGTGCGGTACGTGGAGCGCTTCTGTCAGGCGGGGGCAGACATCGTTACCGTCCATGTGGAGGCCGACAGTGAGGAGAACACCGGGAAGGCCCTGGATATCATCCGCGCGCAGGGAAAACGCTGCGGCGTGGTGCTCAAGCCGAAGACGCCGGCGGAGGCCGTGCTGCCGTTCCTGGAGAAGTGCGGCATGGTGCTGGTGATGACGGTGGAGCCGGGCTTCGGTGGGCAGAAGTTCATGGAGGACATGATGCCCAAGCTCCGGCAGCTCCGGGAGTGGATCAATGCGAAGAATCCTGCCTGCGAGCTGGAGGTGGACGGCGGCATCGATCCCGTCACCTGCCGAACCGTCATTGAAAACGGGGCCAACGTGCTGGTGGCGGGCAGTTCGGTATATAAAGCGGAAAATATTCCGGCGCGTATTATGGAATTAAGGGGGTAGGCCAATGGAATATTTTCCCGCGCCGCTGGAGCGGCTGGTGGAGCAGTTTGCCCGCCTGCCCGGCATCGGCGGCAAGTCCGCTCAGCGTCTGGCCTTCCACGTGCTGAGCCTGACGGATGAGGAGGCCCAGGCGTTCGCCGGGGCCATCCTGGACGCCAAACAGAACGTCACCTGCTGCCCCGTGTGTCAGAATCTTACCGCCGGGGGGCTGTGCTCCATCTGCTCCTCCCCCAAGCGGGACGCGGCCACCATCTGCGTGGTGGCTGACCCCCGGGATGTGGCGGCTATGGAGCGGGCCAGGGAGTATGGTGGAAGCTACCACGTGCTCCATGGCGTTATCTCCCCCATGAACCACATCGGTCCGGATGACTTGCAGATCAAGTCCCTGGTGGACCGGGTGGCCAAGGGGGACGTGCAGGAGGTCATCATGGCTACCAACCCGGACACCGAGGGGGAGGCGACGGCCATGTACATCGCCCGCCTGCTGAAGCCCTTTGACGTCCGTGTTACCCGGTTGGCCTACGGCATCCCTGTGGGGGGACATCTGGAGTTTGCGGATGATGCGACGCTCATGCGGGCTCTGGAGGGCAGAAGGGAACTTTGATAAGGCGAATCAAGGGATTTTGCAGACGGCGTGCCGGGTCGTCGCGCCCTACGGATATGCGCAGAAGTCCTTGAGAAGCGGGCGGATGATATCCGCCCCTACGGGTGCATTTTAGATCGTGCGCATATGCCCTTTGGAAGCGGGCGAGCAATGCTCGCCCCTACAGGGATGGTGCGTGAAATGGATGGTGCATGAAATTATCCCCCGGCGGTGGCCAGGTAGTGGGAATAGAAGCGGATACTGCTGTATCTTCGTCAGGGCGAGCGGGTAGACGATAGGCACCGAGCATGTGGGTAAGCACCCCGATAGAATCAAACCCGTTTCGTCGTAGCGCAAATAATAACCCCCGTAATTTAGGAAGGTCCTTAGGAAACTACGTTTCCTAAGCGCGCTTTTGTAACTTTTCCCGCGCGGGAAAAGTTAACTCCCGCACCAAACGGTGCGGGAGTTTTTTCTTGCGGAGAGCTTACTGGGTGGTCATCGCCCGGTGCAGCAGCAGGGCCATATCCGCACGGGTGAGGTTGGTCTTGGGGTCCAACGTCCCCTTGCTGGTCACAGGGAAGATCCCCAGCTGAGCCAGACCGCCTACCGCGCCCTGGGCATAGGACGCCACCTGAGAGCGGTCACTGTAGGCGGCCAGAGCTGCGGCGTTGCCGTCAGGGGCGCTGATCCCCGCCTGCTGGAGGGCCCGCTGTACCATCAGCGCCGCGTCCTGCCGGGTGATGGAGGCCGAGGGCTCAAACCGTCCGCCGCCGGTGCCGTTGACCACGCCGATGGCGTACATCTGGTTGACCGCCTGGGCGTAGTAGGCAGTGCTGGGCACGTCCCGGAAGCCCTGGCTGGTGCTGCCCACGTTGAACTGGAAGGCCCGGGAGAGCATCAGGCAGAAGTCGCCCCGCTTGATGGAGGCCGACGGATCAAACTTCCCGCCGCCTACGCCGTTGGTCACGTTCATGCTGTAGAGATAGTCAATAGCCGACAGGTACTGGGCGGAATAGCCCGACAGATCGCTGAAGTGGGCGGAGGAGTAGGGCTCCCGCACCGTGATGCGGAAGGTGCCGGTGGAGGAGACGCCGTCCGTATCCACGGCGGTGTAGGGGATTTCCACGGTGCCGGTGTACCCCGCCCGGGGCACGAAGGTCAGATTGGACACCGAGGGGTCCACATTCATGTGGTACTCCGTGGTGGTGTTGCCTACCCAGCTGTACTGGGTGGGGCTCTCGTAGCCGTAATAGAGCACGCCCTGGTCATTGGAGGGCAGGCCGGTGATTCGCAGGGAGGCGGGCTGGCTGCCGAAGGCGGCAAGCACGTCGGAGGCGGCAAAGCGCACCGGAGCGCCCGTGGTCTCATAGCGGATCAGGCCCCCCAGGGAGGAGGCGGAGCGCACCGTGATCTCCACGTTGCCCCGGTACTCCGTGCCGTTGATGGACCAGGCGGTAAAGGGCACATAGGCTATTCCGGAGAAGCTGGAGGCCGGGACGAAGGTCACCTTGTCCACCGACACCTGGCCGGTGCGGTAGAGGACGGTGGTGGGATCATGGGCCTTGGGGGTGTTGTTGGTGAAGTAGTCGTAGTAGAGGATGCCCTGACCGGAGGAGGGCAGATCGAAGCGGATGCGGTCCAGGGCGGCGTTGGTGGCCTGGCGGCAGGCGGTGTCGAAGTCCGCGCCGGAGAAGGTCACATTGCTGCCGCCGGTGACGGTGTAGCGCACCGCGCCTGCGGTACCGCTGCCCGCGCCTTCGCCGCTGCTGATGTACAGCGTGCCGGTGAAGGTCTCGCCGGTGACAGCCGCGCCGGTGAAGGGGATCTCCACGCCGCCCCGGAAGTTGTCCGTGGCCCAGAAGGAGAGGTTGGAGATATACGGTACGGCGCTGTTGAAGTACTTGGCGGCGGTGGTGACCCGGGTGCCCATATTGCCGGAGCTGGTACGGTTGTGGTAGAGTGCACCCATGGTGTGACTCGGCAGGGTCTGGAAGCTGATGTAGTACAGCTTCTGCCCGGTAAGGGTCTGGCAGAGATTGGCAAAGTCGGAGAGCGCCAGCTTCACCGACTGGCCCGGGGCGCAGGTGTAGTTGATGTCCCCGTTGCCGATGTCGGCGGACTTGATGTGGATCTCCACGGTGCCCTTGAAGGTCTCGCCGGCGCGGTCCTTGCCGCTGAAGGGGATGCGCACCACGCCGTTGAAGCCGTTGGCGGCCACGAAGGTGAGGCGGTCGATCTGGGCATAGCTGTAGTCGGTGCCCTCGGTCACCTCGGTGCCCCGGATGCCGTTCCAGTTGAGATAGAGCTTGCCCTGGCTGGAAGGGAGCTGGGTGAAGGCCACGGAGGAGATAAGACGGCCCGTGGCGTTCTCACAGAAGGCGTCAAAATCCGCGCGGAAGAAGGTGACGAGTCCCGCGCCGTTGTCATTGTAGGTGATGGCGTCGTCCAGGCCCTGCTTGACCTGGATCACCAGCTGGCCATTGTACTTTGCGCCGGAGACGCTGTACCCGGCATAGCTGACGGTGACGGTGCCCACATAGCCCTGGGCGGGGACGAAGGTGATTTTATTGATCTTGCTCTGGTTGTACCGCTCGCTGGAGGAGACCTTAGTGGCATAATCCCACTCGCTCTTATAATCCGTGTACAGGGTGCCCTGGCTGGCGGGGGGAAGGGTGAAGATCACGTAGCTGAGGGGGGAGCCGGTCTGCTCCTGGCAGGAACGGCTGAACATGCTGGCCGTCAGCTGTAAGGGGGTCTCGCGGTTGGTGGAGACGGTGAGGTCCGTCTTCTCCTGGGTCAGAGTGACCTCAATGCGGCCTTTGAAGAATTTGCCGTCGGATGCCTGGCCGGTGAAGGTGATGGCTGCCTTTTCACCGGTGAAGGAGGCGTTGGGCACAAACGTGATGTCCTGGATGTAGGGCCCTCGGGCCGCCTGGCGGGGGTAGTAGGTGATGGAACCGCCCACGCCCGCGCCGGGGTCCTCAGGGGAGTTATAGCCCAGGTACAGCGTACCCTGGGAAGTGGAAACGGAAAGGCCGGTAATGGAGGCCAGATCCTGTCCAAGAATTTCCTTGCACTTCTCACTGATCAAACTTTCCAGCACGGAAAATTTCAGTGGCTTGGCGGGGCTGCAGCCCTCGGTCCACTCAATCCGCCCCTCATCCTCACCGGATGTGACGGTCACGGCAAACTCCTTGAGGTAATTCCCGCCTGCAGAGGGGATGGTAAGCCGGACTCTGCCGCTGCCCGCTTCCACGCCCCGGATGGTGACCGTGCCGTTGCTGACACTGACGATCTCAATGTTCCGCTTGGCGCTCTCAGGCACGACTGTGGCTGTCATGCTGCTTGCGGATTTCTCGGCATTGCCGAAAAGGGTATAAGAATCATCCGAAGTTCCGGACGTGCTCAGCGTGACCACCGCCGTTTGATTCTCTTTCACGCTGATACCCTCAGACTCCAGCTTGGAGCTGAGCTTGATGCCGCTGACGACGGCCTCAATGGTCTTGGTGATCCGGTTCCCGGGGTTACCCGCGGAGACTTCCACATAGGTCTTACCGGCGGCTTCACCAAAAATCGTTCCGATATGTCCGTTGCTTTGCTCCTGCGCTGTTACAACAGATGAATCCTTTGATAACCACTCGACATGAAGGCCCTGGACCTGATCGTCATCTGACGGGTCCAGATTGACCGTGATACGTGCGCTGCCCCGGTCTGCGCTAGTCCTGGGCTCCAGGATGATGCCGTAATCTGAATCTGCATCATGCTCGGAAGTAAAAAAGTCGCTGCTGAGCCGCAAATCTTCCAGCTGGCCGGAGGTTTGCGACTGGTCGTCCCCGTCTTCCGTCAGGGCCGTTGGGGCCAGGGTAAGAACCATTGCAAAAGCCAGCAGCAGGGAATACAGCCGCCGTTTGGTGGAGTTTTTCATGAAAACGCTCCTTTTTTCGTCGTTTGCCCAATAAGGGGAACGGGAGCGGGCGCAGGCCCGCTCCCGTGGGGTGGTTGCTGGTTACTTCTTGGTGGAGGCGATGTTCACAGCAGATACATCGCTGCCCACAAGCTTGATCTTGAAGGTCTGGGTCACGTCGCCAGCCTTGATGGTGATGGTCACCTGACCACTGGTGTTCATGGAACCGAAGGTCAGCTGCACCTGCCCTGTGGTCCCGCTCTTGGTCACGCTGCCAACAGAGACCGCCTTGGTGTCGCTGGAGGTGACTTTCACGGTGGTATTATCCAGGGACATCCCGGTGGTGAACTTCAGCGTCGCCGCGCAGGACGTGCCGCTCTTGCGGGTCCAGGTGTAGGTGCCGTCGGTCCCCTTTGTGAGGGTCGAGGCGGTGGAGTTTGCCGTAAAGCTGCTGATGGTGACCGACGGGCTCACCGTAACGGTGAAGCTCCGCTCAACAGAACCAACTTTCGCGGTAATGGTGGCAGTACCCGCAGTCAGGCCGGTGATCTTTGCCTGCGCACCGCCGGTGCCGCTGGAAACCACGCTGGCCACCTTCGGGTTAGAGGAGGTCCAGGTGATAGTCCCGGTTGCGCCGCTGGGCGAGATGGTGGCCTTGATGGTGGAGCTCAGAGACGTACCGGTCATCTTCATGGTGCTGCCGCTGAGCTTCGCGCCGCTGACGTTGGTGAACGTCAGGCCCGTGGGCGTGACCGGCTTGATGGAGATGGCACCGGGGCCATCAGTGGGGGTGTCTCCGCCGGGTTCGGGGGTGGGTTGCGGGGCCACTATTCGATCAATTTCAGTTCCGTCACTTTCCCAATGATACGGATCACTGGGACCCCAGTCAACAACAAACCGGACCTTAATTAGCGTATCTCCGGTTTGTTCGTCCACCTCAGTATACCGTTCCAGTTTTATCGTCATATTCTCATCCGGGTTCGCGCCGCTGGCATTGGCCAGGAACGGAGGACTGGGGGGCAGAGAAATCGTATCCCCGATCTCCATCTTGGAGATTGCGAGAGTAAACTGAGGAGAGGGCACAGCCGTTGTAGCCGTAGTGGTTGCTGTAACAGTAATATTGTTATTTGTCTTATCAAATTTACCGGAAAGGGATGTCATATCTGTACTTATCAGCGGCCTAGGCGGATTGCCTGTATACAAATTCTTATCAAAGCGCATGATAAGATTTCCACTGTAAGTATCTCCATTTCCTTCTTTGCGAGGAATTCCGAGCACGTCTATAAGGTTCGGGGCCGCACCGGCGCTCTTCTCAATGGGGCTATATGCCTTGAAGGATTCGATCTCGTAAGTTGTTTTGTCAGTTTCGTCGCCTCGTCTGGGATTGTTTAAGGCGAGCGTCAAAATCACATACTCATTACCTTCGATGACATCCTTCAATGCCTGTTGGATTTCCCCGCCATCACCCGGAGTGCTGATATCTGTTCCATAGTCGATACGCGTGGCACCATTGAGTCCCACACTGTTGCGGATCATCTCGTCAATCTGACGTCTGAGGTCGCCATTGGCGTAGATATCAAAGACGGAATAACCGCCTTCATAGGGAGACGTCAAACCATCGGCGGTCTTGGGAATATAAACGCTGGAATCTGTACGGTCGGAACTTGGAAGATTTGCATAGCTGTAAGCGGTTGTCAGCGCCTCAAGGACCGTAAGATCTTGGTAGATGCTTGGCAGACTACCCGTAACGCCATAGTCGCCCTCATCCAAATAGTCGATGAACTTTTCTTTCAGTATGCTGAGCTTATTAGTCCCATCAGTCGCATCGCTTACAGTAAACAGAACGTAATACATTGTAGCGGTATTATCCGTCGACAGCCATGCCGAGCCATCAGACTCCGGACGTATACCAATCTTGGGCTTCATGGTCGGATTGGTCTTGAAGTGGTAGATATAGCCATGAGACTGAGAACCGGCGTCATTGTCGATGACAATATAAACATAATAGTCGGTGCTGGGTTCCAGACCAGTTATCACTTCCGCTGTCGCGGTGGTAGAACCGGCGGCGAAGGAGCCGTGGGCCACCGGCGCGGCGGTATCCCAAAGATCGTCATAGCTTCCGACGCGGTCAAAGGAGGGGAGAGTAATCTGGTTCGTTCCCAGAGGAATGTCTGTGGCATTCGTCGCCGGCCAGTCGCCGTCCTCCGTACCTATCATCCAGTCCGGCATGGCCTCGATACCGCTGTTCGGGGGCAGCGCAATACCCTTGACATCTTCGTACACAATGTAGATTTCCTCGTGCGAGTTATCTACCCAGACGCTGTTATCCAGGGTTCCAGCAGTGATCGCCGCTTCAATCGCTGTCTTCTCAGCATCGGTGACCTTACGGGTGGTAGGAAGCTCCGGGAGACCGTTGGAGTTCTTGGCTACCTCGACCACATAGTGGACAGTACCCGTGCTGGAGAGGCTCACATTCAATGTCGCTGACTCATGGGTGATATTGCTGAAGTTGGGCGTGCGGTTGGAGAACTTTGGCATACCGATGGCCAACCGGGTCCACTCCAGCTCCAGTGTCTCCTGTTTCTCCTGGTCCCACCAGCCAATGTTGCTGATGCGGCCCTTGTCGATGTAGGTGGTCTTCAAATAGTCTCTGCCCCTGGCCAGGTTGCGGGACACATCCTCCAGTTCACTGGATTGCCCAGCAATCACATCGAACTGGAAGTCCACTTCGCCGCTCCAGATCTCCCGGTCCGAATCTCCCTTGAAGCGTTCCAGGGAGATGACGAACTCGTACTCCAGATGGTCATTCAGATTCTTCAGCTGGGGGAAGTTGGTGGCGTCGCAGTTGTTGAAGGTCCTGTTGACCGATTTGGTGCTCCATCCGGAGGCGGACAGGCTGGTTACGGTATTGGTGCCCAGCCAGATCCAGCCATTGTCGTCTACCTTCTGATTTGCGTAGTCAGCCGCAGTCGCATCATCAGGAAGAATCAGATAATCTGTGATCTCAGTCTCTTTCCCCGTTTTGGGATCGGTGTACGTATAAGTCGAAGGATATTCGTTGTTTTTACCAATAATCCTATCCTTACCTGTCTTATCCGGGTCAATAACCCGGTAATAGAGGCTGAAATCAGTGGAAGCCAGGTTGCTCCACATCAGGATATCGTAACTGATGCTGCTGTTGGCACTGCCGGTGGAGGTGGGATCAATCCGGAAGTACCGGTCCGGGGTCTCCGCCACATACTGCGTAGTAACATTACCATCTGCATCGGTCACATTTTCTGTTTTTAGATTACCGTTCGTATCCCGGTCAGTGGGTCCGTCTCCGGCTCCCACGCCGGGGTTGGTGTAGAACCACACCGTCGGGGGGGCAACGTCGAAGGGCTCCACAGAGTGGCCCTGCTTGATGGCCTCCGTCCTTCTGGCGGGGATCGTGAAGTCGATGGGGTCAGGCTTGATCTGGTTCTGGTTGTCGGAGGTATCGTACAGGCCGGTAATGGTAAAGTAGTACCGCGCGCCGCTCTCCAGATTCAGGCCCTCGCTGGGGAAGACGATCCGGATGCCGTTGGGATTGTCGGGGTTGGTCGTGATATACGCCTGGGTGTAGTCGATGGTATAGTCCGAATCCTTGAAGTCCGCCGGATAACTGGAGGTGCGTTCATGGATATCGCGAACGACCGTACCGTCGGTCCTGTTGAGCTTGATGGCGTTGTACAGGTTGAGGGCCCACAGGTTGATGGCGGCGGTGGAACTGCTGGAATTGCGCACGTTGTTGTACAGATCCAGGAAGCTGGTGCCGCCATCCTTACCCAGGCACTTGACGTTTTCGTTGATATCCAGATAGATATCGCTGTCGGTGGTGGGCCGGGTGGTTTTGTCGTTGGGATCGGAGGTAAGCTCGAAGGACTGCGTGATGACCGGGGGATTGACATCCAGGGTGCTGATGGTAATCATCTTCCACACTCTGGAATAGTTCCGGTCTGTCCCGGCGTTATCCTTCGCAACGTAGTAGAATTTATAGGTGACTTCCGGCTGCAGGCCGCTGACGGTGATGGTGCCGTCCGCGTTCTCCTTTGCGGTAACCCTGCCGGACTTGCCGTCGGCGCCGATATTCATGCCGGAGGCGATCTGGAGCTTTCCGTACATGCTGTCTTCCGGGGCGTACTCATACTCCGTGTTGGGCTCGGGCTTGGGATAGATGGTGTTCAGGGGGACGGCGACCCAGTAGACCGTACCGTCCTCATTGAGCCGGAAGTTCAGGGTCACGCTCTTGTCCGTGGCCTTCGTGACGGTAGGCTCAACAATAAACTCCGGAGGCGTCTCATCATCCGTGGTGAAGGTCAGTTTCTCGATCTTGCCCTTGTTGACGCCGTCGGCATCCGTCAGCCACAGGTAGAGGACATAGGTGGTCTTCTCCTCCAGGATCTGGTCATGGACCTGGAAGATCATGTCCTTGTTCTTATACACATCCATCACGCCGTAGCCCAGCGCACCGGAAACAGAGCTGGATTTCAGCTCATTCTCAGTGGGCGCAGTCGCACCCTGGGGCAGCAGGGCATAATAGAGCTTGCAGTCCTTGTTGGGCATGACGACGACCTGGCTCACGCCGGGATTATCGCTGTCGCCGGGGTTGGGATAGCGGCCCGTGCCGATGCTGCTCATCTTGGGATACCCGCTGCAGAAGGCCGGGACCGTGTTGTCAGGCGTGGTAAAGGCAATAACCTTGACGGTGCTCCGCTGGCCTCTGGCGTCCACCAGGATGGCGGAGAGGTAATAGGAGCCGCCGGGCGTCAGGCCGGTGACCTTGGAGATGGTTTCCTCGTTGCCCTTGAGCACCTTCACAGAGCCGTGGGCCACGGCCAGATAGCCGTAGGAGGGCGGCTTGATGAGGTCCTCCTCGCCGACGGAGCCGTCGGTGATGGCGGTGACAGCCCAGTAGACCGTACCCGCCTTGTTGGTCATAAACGCGGCGTCCAGGCCGGTGGGCACGACGTCCTGGGCCTGGGGATAGCCCGCCAGGATCATGGGCAGCTCGGAGGACTCCTTGGCGCCCACGGTGTCCATCTCCTCGCCGGCGATGATGGCGGTGATGCCCGGGCGGATGTCGATCTCATCGGGCAGCATCTCCACCTCGCAGCCGGGGGCGTTGACCACCAGATGCTCGATGTCGCCCTCGCCGGTGACGAGCGTGGCCGTATCCAGATTCAGCTCCTTGACCACCGCGCCCCGGTCAATGATGACGTTGGAGCCCTCGGCGGTCTCGTCCACGGTCAGCTTGGCCACGGTGCCCGCGCCGACGCGGACCTGGGAGCGGGGCGTGCGGTTGACGACCTCCTCAATGCGGCCGGCCAGATCCAGCTGGATGGGCACCCAGTCCTCGGGCTCCTCGCCCTCGGGATAGCTCTCGCCCTCCAGGGANATATAGTGCAGGCCCATGCCGTCGGGGGTGTTGTCCTCGATATAGGCGCTGGTGCGGACNGTNGTNTTGCCGATCTCGGTGATGCCGTCNGCCCGCAGGGAGACATAGTGATCCTGAAGATTGTCCACCAGCAGCTCGTCGGCGGTGACGTTGCGCAGCAGGATGCTGGACTGGCCGCCCTCAGCCTGNCCGGTGCCGCAGGCCACGATGCGGCCCAGGACGGTCACATTCTCCAGCACGATGCCGCCCAGACCCACGCCGCCGGAGATGTACAGGTCGCCGCTGATCACGGTGTCCCGCAGCGTCACGTCGGGGGAGGTGATGGTCACNTTGCCGTACACGCCGCCCAGGGAGTACTCGCCGGGCTCCTGCAGGGGCGTGCCCACCAGGCTGGTGAGCATGGAGGCCATTTCGCCCCAGGAGACGTTGCGCNNGGGACGGAAGGTNCCGTCNNTATAGCCGCCGATCAGATAGTGCTCCANGGAGGACTTGATGNTCCCGGANGCCCAGGTGCTGATCTGATGGGCGTCGNTGAANTCCACCAGCTCGCCGGGGGACTCCTGGAGCATCATGTTGCGCCCCAGGATGGTGGCCGCCGTCTCACGGGTCAGNGGATTGTTGGGNGAGGCGGTGGTGGGGGAGGTNCCGTTGATGTACCGGGCGGTGTAGGCGATGCCCACGTCGTCATAGAACCAGTCGGTCTCCTTGATGTCCTCGAAGGGGGTCTCCCCCTCCTCGTGGTAGCCGTAGGCCCGGTTGACGATGGCCATNAAGTCCGCCCGCGTCAGGGCGCGGTCGGGNTTATTGGCCTGNTCGGCNCGGATGAAGCCCCACTCCACCAGCTGGGTGAGGTAGGTATCCGCCCAGTGGGCGGCGGCCTCGGTCACCGGAAAGACGGGGACCAGACCCAGCACCATCACCAGGGCCAGCAGAAGGGACAGCGCACGCCTTCTCCAGACGCGGCGTGAGGGTTTGGGTGTCTGCTGCATAGAAAATTGCTCCTTTCAAAACAGGTGAAAAAGGATGCGGGCGCATCCGCGCGAAANCGTTTGATATACCGGGCAGCCGGATAATGGCGGCTTCCCCCATTGATGAAAAATCCTGTAGGGGCGAGCATTGCTCGCCCGCTTCTAAATGGCAGAACCGCATTGACGATGCCTCGCATATACCCTTCGGCTTGCGGGCGAGCAATGCTCGCCCCTACACAGATCCATCTTGACCAGGGTCTTTATGATTTTGTCACAAGATGCTGTTCCGGGCCATATCAGGCCGTCACTCCATATCCCCCAGCTTNTTNTTCCTTGGCCGGGCGACCTGGATGCTGAACACCGCCTTGCGGATGGTAAATTCCTCGTCCAGGCAGAGGTTGGTGAACCGCGCCGCGTACAGCGGCCATTGGTCGTCTGTATTGAGCTCCCGGAGGACCCGGGTATGCAGNAGCAGCGGCGAGTCGGTGACGGGCAGCACGATCTGCACCACCTCGCCCACCTTCAGCGGCTGGGGGGTGTGGAAGGCGATGCCGCCGCAGCTCANGTCGTGGCCCTTGATGGCCCGCTGGCCCTTCCAGTAGCCCGTGACGGGGTACATGACGCTCTCAAAGCCCGTCTGGATGCGCAGGTTCTCCCGGGCCTCCACGCCCAGCATGGCGCCCGGCCGGATCACCAGCCGCTCGCCCCGCTGCATGGTCACGGTGCCCCGCATGGACGCCGAGCTGTTGTCCAGGCCGATGCACTGGATCTCACCGATCTGCAGGAAGTCCAGCTCCGTCTCCTCCGTCAGACGCAGCTGCACCACCTCCGTGATCCGGGGGGACTCCAGCACCGCCTGGGCCAGAGCGCCGCCGTCCTTGTCCAGAATCAGATATAACCTCTCCATCACCGCGCTCCTTCCTCAATGGGCCCGCTGCCCTCCGCCGGGGCNGCCTGGGCGGCGGCGCGGCGCTTGAGCTCTTCGCGCTGCCGCTTGGCCTTTTCCGGGTCGGCGGGGTCAAAGTTCAAAAAATAGACGTAGATCTCCACGATGGCCCGGTACAGGGAGTCGGGGATCTCCTGCCCCAGGGACAGCTGGGAGAGCATGGTGGCCAGGGAGTTGTCCTCGTAGACGGGCACGCCGCTCTCCGCGGCCACCTCCACGATCTTCTCCGCCATATACCCCATGCCGGAGGCCACCACCACCGGNGCGCCGGTGCCGCCGTCGTAGCTGAGGGCCACGGCCCTCCCGGCGGCCCGGGACGATCTGTCAAGCGTTGACATTGATACTGTTCTCTCCTTCATAGATCTTGGGGAACACGGCGGACACGTCCAGAGGCCGGGTCATGGNCTGGACCTGGACGTTCACGGGCTTGAGCCCGTTCTCGCTGAGGATGCGGCCCATTTCCCCCTGGACCGTCCCCGCGAAGTCCGCCACCGAGGGCGGACTGAAGATCTGGAGATCCACGTTGTCCTGCCGGTACGTGAGGACCATGTCGAAAAATCCCAGATCCTGGATATCCACTTTGAAAAGGAACCGGATGGTGTTGTCCCGGTCCCCCCGGCCGCGCTTGAGGTTGTCCTCCGCGTCCGGGTCTACCCACAGCTCGCTGAACATCATCTTCCCGTCCCACTCCAGGGGCAGGGCCACATGGGTCAGGGGCATGTAGACGCTCTCGTTGATGAGGAAGGCGGACACGATGTTCCGGAAGGCCTCCTGGGTCTCCATGCCCGCCCCGCCCCGCAGGGCCCGCTGGGCCGTCTGGGCCAGCTGGTCGGCGAACTGATCCTTCCCGGCGGCCTGGGCGAAGCGGCTGCCCTGCAGCAGGCGCAGCAGGTCCACCTCGCCTACGCCNCCCAGCTTCTCCCGCAGCATGGTGCTGGCCCCCAGCTGGCGGAANGCCTGCATCACGCCGTCCATGGACCCGCTCTCGTANCGGGCCACGTCCAGGCTCAGCAGGGAGATCAGCGAGCGGCTGAGCCCCATGTCGTTGGTCCGGGAGGTGTAGCCCGAGAGGAAGGGCAGGANGGTCCCCTGCAGCAGCTTCAGCGCGCCGGANCGGTCCCCCTTGGCCATTTTGCCCTCCAGGTCCGACACCATGCCCANNAGCTGGTTGCCGTAGCTGGACGGGATGGACCGGGTCAGGCGGGTGAGGGTCCTGAGCAGGTTGCCCTCCACGTGCTGGGANGAGGAGTAGTCGCTGTAGCGCTTGAGGAATTGCAGGATNTTCCCCCGCAGCGCCTCGGAGCCGCTGCTGCCNAAGGCCTCCCGCAGGATGTTGAACAGGGGGCCGGAAAACCGGCTGCCCAGCTCCACCTGGGAGCGGAAGAAGGAGGAAAACTCCTTCTCGTCCATCTTCAGCATCTCCATGAGGGCGCTCATCTCCACGGCGATGCCCTCCTCCATGCCGGAGGAGACCCGGGTGCCCTGGTAGGTCCGCAGGATCTCCGTCATGGACTGGGTCAGGCCGGGGGTGCTGCTCATGCGCTGGAGGAAGGTGATNTAATTGGAATCGTACCGCGCGGCGCCGCTGTCCCCCGCNCCCTGCTGCTCCGTCCGGTTGTCCGAGCGGCTGACCCGGGTCAGGTCCGGCGCGTTCTGCAGCCGNGGATCGCTGGGGATGGAGGGCATATTCCGGTTGATCAGGTTGGCGTCATTNCCTGGTACGGCGTTGGTCACGCCCAGCAGGTCTGGCATTGGCAACACTCCATTCTTATTACTTCGGCGGCAAAAGCCATAAAATTAAGGGGCAGATATCGTGCCGCGGGAAAAATTTTTGCCGGTCTCACCCTTTTTTTCNCCCGCCGGNACNGTCAAAAGGCCCTGGNTGCAGCGGTTTGCGGCNGATTTTATGTCAAAGGAATAATTCTTGGCGGATGTCTTATTTTTGGGGAACATCCTGCCGATAACTATAATGACAAAATCAGCGCGGGAGAAGTTTGCCCTTTTGGCCCCCCGCGGGGAACAGAAAAATTTCGGAAAAGGTGGCGTTTTTATGGGTAGTGGCAGCGACAGCATCCTGGATATGTATCTCTATGAGACCAACACCCTTCTGGAACAGCTCGACGGCATTCTGCTGGCGGCGGAGCAGGAGGATACGTTCTCTCAGGACAGCGTCAACGAGATCTTCCGCATCATGCATACGATCAAGGGTTCCTCCGCCATGATGGAGTTTACCTCCCTCATGACTGTGGCCCACCGGATCGAGGACCTGTTCTTCATCATCCGGGAGAACACCATGGCCGTGGTGCCCGAGTCCCTGCGGCCGGAACTGTTTGATATGCTGTTCCAGGCNGTGGACTTCTTCCGCGGCGAACTGGAGAAGGCGGAAAACGGCGAAGCTCTCTCTGAATCTATCGACAGTATTGTAAATAAAATTAATAGCCTTGTCAACAAAATTCAGAACGGAGGCGGGGCNGANGCGGAAGAAAATTCCGCCGGCGCGTCCGCGGAGGCTTCGGCCCCCGTGGAGGCCGCCGACGCGGCCCACCCCTTCGGCATCCATGTCTTCTTCGACGAGGGCAGCGGCATGGAGAACCTGCGGGCCTTCATGCTGGTCACCACCGTGAAGGACTATGCCAGCGACTTCATCACCGTGCCTGAGAACACGGAGAGCGANCCCTCNACCGCGGAGGTCATTGCCGAGAACGGCTTCTATCTNTGGTTNANGGACGCCGAGGAGCGCNACNGCGCCATCCCCGGCGTGCAGAGCGCGGGCAGCGTCTCCTCCTACGAGNCCATCGACGCGCCCAGGGCNGCGGCTCCCGAGCCCGAGGCCCCCGCCGAGGCCCCGGTGCCTGCCGAGAGCGCACCGGAGGCGGCTCCCGCCGCTCCCGCGCCGGCTCCCGCCCCCGCGCCCGAGGCAAAGGCGGCCCCCGCTGCCGCTCCCGCCGGAGGCGGCGCCGCCGGGCAGCACGCCAAGGAGAGCCTTATCAGCGTCAACCTCTCCAAGCTGGACCAGCTCATGGCGGTGGTCAGCGAGATCGTCATCACCGAGTCCATGGTCACCGCGTCCCCGGATCTCAAGGGGCTGCGGCTGGACAACTTTACCAAGTCCGCCCGTGAGCTGCGCAAGCTCACCGACGACCTGCAGGACGTGTCCATGTCCCTGCGCATGGTGCCCGTGTCCAGCACCTTCCAGAAGATGAACCGCATCGTCCGCGATATGAGCAAGAAGCTGGGCAAGAGGGCCCGCCTCACCCTGGTGGGCGAGGACACCGAGGTGGACAAGACCATCGTGGACGGCATCAGCGACCCCATCATGCACATCGTCCGCAACTCCATGGACCACGGTCTGGAGGAGACGGAGGCCGAGCGCGTGGCCGCCGGCAAGGACCCCGTGGGCGAGATCATCCTCTCCGCCCGCCACACCGGCAGCGAGGTCATCATCGAGATCAAGGACGACGGCAAGGGCGCAGACACCCAGGCCATCCTCAACAAGGCCATCCGCCAGGGCCTGGCGGACCCCGACCGGGAGTACAGCCAGAAGGAGATCCTGGGCTTCATGATGATGCCCGGCTTCTCCACCAACACCCAGGTCACCGAGTTCTCCGGGAGAGGCGTGGGCATGGACGTGGTGAAGAAGAACGTGGCCGACGTGGGCGGCATCGTGACCATCTCCAGCGAGTGGGGCAAGGGCATGACCACCACGTTGAAGATCCCTCTGACCATGGCCATCATGGACGGCATGGAGGTCAGCGTGGGCGAGAGCCTCTTTACCATCCCCATCAACAACATCCGCTCCTCCGCGCGGGTCAAGGCGTCCGATGTGATCCACGATCCGGCCCGGGGCGAGATGATGAAGTTCCAGGACAACTTCTACCCCATCATCCGGGCCAAGGACCTCTTCGGTCTGGACGACGGCCATGACAACATCGAGGAGGGCATCGTCATCTGGCTGGAGGACAGCGAGCGCAGCTACTGCCTGTTCGTGGACGACCTGCTGGGACAGCAGCAGATCGTGGTCAAGCCCCTGCCCAACTATGTCAACAGCTTCGACATCAAGAGCTGCGGCATCAGCGGGTGCAGCATTATGGGCGACGGAAGCATCAGCATCATTCTGGATATCGCCAACCTCTACCAAGCCGGTCAGGGTATGTTCTGATTGGCCGTAAGTATCGTGAGAAGGGAGCTATATACCTATGGCAGCGGAAAACTATAACAGAGAAGAAGAGACCGTCGCCATCCCCGAGGATGGCGTGGAGACCCTGACCAACAAGTATCTCATCTGCATCTCCGACGGACTGCTCTACGGTGTGGACGCGGAGCAGGTGGAGACCATCATCACCGATCACAGCATCACCCGCCTGCCCCGGGTGCCCCACTACGTGCGGGGCATCATCAACCTGCGGGGCCAGATCATTCCCATCATCGACATCCGCCTGCGCCTGGGCAAGCCCCAGGCCGATGAGAACTGCATTGTCGTGGTCAACGAGGGCAGCGACTGCATCGGCATCCTGGTGGACGGCGTGGACAAGATGGTGGATGTACGCCAGGATTCCATCCTGCCCATGCCCACCCAGAATCCCCAGAAGCTGATCTCCGGCATGTGCTCCCTGGCAGACGGGAAGACGCTGCTGATCCTGGATTGCGGCCTTCTCGTGCGCGAGTAATGCGCCTATAAATATAAATTAAGGAGGGGAAGCATCGTGCCGCTGACCAACATCAGCAACGAAGATTTTGACAAACTTGTCAAGTTTATCCACAGCCAGTATGGGATCGACCTCAGCCAGAAGCGGCAGCTTGTGACCAGCCGCCTGTCCTCCCTGCTGACCCAGAAGGGCTACAACGATTTCGGGCCCTTTGTGTCCGACCTGCTCCGGAAGCAGGACCCGGCAGATATGGAGCTGGTCCTCAACCGCCTGACCACCAACTACACCTTCTTCATGCGGGAGCAGGAGCATTTTGAATTTTTTGAGAAGACCATCCTCCCGGACCTGGTGAAAAAGCACCAGCGGGATAAGTCCCTGGCCATCTGGAGCGCGGGCTGCTCCAGCGGCGAGGAGCCATACAACATCTCCATCCACATCAAGGAATTTCTGGGCATCCAGGCCAACCAGTGGGACACCCGGGTCCTGGCCACCGACATCTCCCAGAACGTGCTGGCCAAGGCCAAGCGGGGCGTTTACGAGCTGCCGGATACCATTCCCGCCGCCTGGAAGAAGAAATACTTCCAGCCCATGCCCGGCGGCAAGCAGTACATGGTTGCGCCCATTCTGCGCAACAACGTCATCTTCCAGACCTTCAACCTGATGGACCCCATCAAGTTCCGGGTGAAGTTTGACGTGATCTTCTGCCGGAACGTGATGATCTATTTCGATCAGCCCACCAAGGACGCGCTGATGCGGCGGTTCTACGACGCTTTGGCTCCCGGCGGCTACTTCCTGATCAGCCACTCCGAGAACCTGAGCAAGAACTCCCCCTTTGTGACCGTCGCGCCGTCTACCTTCCAGAAGAAGTAAGCTCATTATCTTAATTATTAAGGAGGCCCCCAACGCATGTGGTCTGCTAATAAAAAAATCCGCGTCATGGTGGTGGACGATTCCGTGCTGGCGCGGACCGTCATTACCCAGGGACTGGGCAAGCATCCCCGGCTCGAGATCGTGGGCACCGCCTTCAATCCCCGGGACGCCATGGCGAAGATCCCCCAGCTCCGTCCCGACGTGATCACCTCCGACATCGAGATGCCCGGCATGAGCGGCATGGATTTCCTCAAAATGCTGCTGCCCAAGTACCCCATCCCGGTGATCCTGGTGTCCTCGCTGAACCTGCGGGTGTTCGACGCCCTGTCCGCCGGCGCGGTGGACTTCGTCCGCAAGCCGGATTCCAACCAGAACAACGACGTCTTTATCGACAGCCTGGCCCGGAAGGTCATCGCCGCCTCCAGCGCCAAGGTGCGCCAGACCGCGCCCAGTATCACCAAGGCCAACCCTGTGGCCCCCCTGGGCAACCGGCCCGGGCTGAACAACGTGATCATTGCCCTGGGCGCGTCCACCGGAGGCACCGAGGCCACTCTGGAAGTGCTCAAGCGCCTGCCCGCCGACATCCCCGGCATGGTCATCACCCAGCATATGCCCACGGGCTTCACCCAGATGTACGCCGAACGGCTCAACCGCCTGTGCAACATGGAGGTCCGGGAGGCCAAGAACGGCGACGAGATCCGCCGCGGTCTGGCCCTGCTGGCTCCCGCCGACTTACAGATGCGGGTGGTCCGCAGCGGCGTGCGCTACACCGTGACCTGTACGCCGGGCGAGAAGATCAGCGGACACCGTCCGTCGGTGGACGCCCTGTTCTACTCCATGGCGGAACAGGTGCGGTGCAAGATGGTGGGCATCATCATGACCGGCATGGGCCGGGACGGCGCGGAAGGTCTGCTCCAGATGCGCAAGGCCGGTGCGTTCACCATCGGTCAGGATAAGGAGTCCAGCGTGGTGTACGGTATGCCCATGGTAGCCCAGAACATCGGCGCGGTGCAGATCCAGGCGTCCTGCGAGAACATCGCGGCGGTGCTGCTGCGCCAGCTGAATACCCTGCAATAAGAGAACGAAACACGAAAGCGGGAGGCATTTGCCTCCCGCTTTTCTTATGTCACTCCAGCGGTGGAACGTTCGCCGTATAGGTGCGGTACGGCGGAGCCAGAAGCGTGTTCAGGTCGTCCACAGAGTCCAGCGTGTCCTCATAATCCGTACCGTACCCCGAGTTTAGATATGCGGCCAGCGCGCGGCACAGCTCCTGTGCCTCCCAGTCCATGCGCCGGTCCAGCAGATCGTTCAAACTGTTCAACTCGTCTGTGGGCCGCTGGCAGATCATGATGGGCAGAAGATAATCGTGGGTCCACCCCTCGGTCAGGAAGAACAGGTCCACCAGTTCCTCCAGAGGGGCGTCGCCCAGATAGTTGTCGTTTGCCATGAAATGGAACGGTGTCCAACCGGGCAGATTCACGCTGGCCCCGCCGGTGCCCCAATCCGAAATATACCAGTCGCCCCCTTCGTTTTTCTCAGCCATAACCTCCCGGCTCCAGCTATAATATCCGGCGAAGGGTCCCTCCGCAATGGGATCGCCCAGCCCGGAACCGGCCTGCCATTGGATGTAGTCCGGGTTATCCAGCAGCAGACAGAACTCCGCCGAAAAACAGAAGTTGGGAGCATCCTCGCCGTAATAGATATCGACTACTCTTGTAAGCTCCACTTGAAAATCCTGGGGCGCCCAGTCCAGCCAGCCTGGTGCGTCCCGATACTGTGCGGCGATGGTCTCCGCCAAAACTGCCGCCGCTTCCACCGGAGTCATGGAGCCGTTTGCGGTGCCGGACCATACCTGACGGCTGAACGCATCCTCCGGGATGCTCATCATGAAGGACCACATGGGGTCCGGGTCCTCCGGCGTCTCCGGGTCCCAGGGCTGGACGTGCTGAGTCTCGCCGTACCAGGTCTCGCCGTCCCGGGTCAACTCCACCAGATCATCCCCGGAGCGGCACTGGATGGAGCTCTGTCCGTCAGCGCTGAGCAGGGTCAGTACTGTCCCCGGTTCTTTTTGGGCCAGCCACTCCGATTCTTCAGCCTCCTGCCAGATATAGGAGGTAAACAGGGAGTTTCCCACAAAGGCAACGTTGTAGCCGTTCTCCGGGGTGATGTGGAACTCGTCGGTCTGCCCGTTGTGCTCCACCCGGGCGGTGAAGTCATATTGCTGGCCCCCCTGGGGTGCGGTAATGAGCCGGTAAAGTTCCTCCGCGGCGTCGCCCAGTGCTTTCTTCGGCTCCAGTCCGTTGCGAACGATGAAATCCTCCAGGATACCGTCCGCCCGCGCTTTCAGCCGCTCCTGAAGCTCGTACTGTTCTTCCATCTGCGCTTCCAGATTTCCGTAGTTATAATCCAACATCTCTGCGGTGATGTACATATAATAGTAGGTTCCGTCCGTGGCAAACAGCTTGGACCCAATGCTGCCATGTTCCACATACCGATCATATTGTTCCTGAGTCCAGCGGCTGATGCCGAACAGAAAGCCGCCGCCCTCAAAGTTCCAGCCTTCCAGCAGCTTGTCGTAAGTCTGCTTTTCAAAAAATGCCGCCAGCTCACCCCAGGCGGGCGGGGCTTCGATCCCTCCGGGGATAACCAGCATCTGATCCGCTATATCCTCCGGGACTGCCACGGTCAGTCCGTCCTCCAGGTCATAGATCACCGACGGGTCTGCATCATCCGCCTGGGGCTCGTTCTCCGCCTCCACCGGCGGCTCCGGCGGCTCCACCGGCTTCACGCCGGTGACCAGGGAGCACGCCCCTACCACCGCCGCCAGCAGCAGGGACAGGAAAATCACCATCGGTCCGGATCTCTTATATTTCACGATGCAGAACAACCTCTCTTTCAACTGCTTTTTCTCCTCGCACAGCGTTACCGCCATGGAGCCCAGTCCCTTGGGCGCATGGGCGGCTAAAGCCAGCAGGGTCTCGCCGTAGTGCTGTCGTCCCGCGTCGTCCATGGTGCGCATGACCGCCTCGTCACAGGACAGCTCACAGGCCCGGCTGATCTCCCGCCGCACCAGCAGCATCAGCGGGTTGAACCAGTGCAGGCTGGTCACTGCCGCCGCGAACCATTTGAACAGTAAGTCCCGCCGCCGTACGTGGACCAGCTCGTGGGCCAGGACATCCCGCAGCTGTGCCGGATCCGTCACACCCACCGGTAGCACGATCATGGGTCGCACCACTCCGATCTGGAGCGGCCCGTTGACCACCGGGCTTTCCACCAGCGCGGCCCGGCCCTCGGGGTCCAGCTCACATAAGATCTCCAGCGCCTCGTCTGACGCGTACCTTGCGGACTGCTTTACCGCCCGGACCACCCGCCGGTAACCCAGCGAGAACCACAAAATACTCGCTGCCGCTCCCACGGCCCAAACCGTTGCCCACAATTCGGGCTTTGTCAGCCACTCCTTAAAACCTGGCGCGGTAGAGGTGGGAACTGTCGGTTCCACCGGCGTAGTCGGAGCGGCCACAGATGGTGCAGAGGGCTCCGCCGGTTCCACCGGCGCAGTCACTTCCGGCACAACAGCCGGTGCATCCAACGGCTCCACCGGCGCGGTCTGTACCGGGGGCGGCGCCGGTTCCGCCCTTACCGGGACCGGCAGATCAACCCCCACCGGTACGCACAGCCGCAGCAGCACCAGCAGCCACAGATAATATGCCGCCCGACCGCTCACCTTTCCCCGCAGCAGAGGCCGCAGCACCGTCAATATGACCGCCAGCGCCGAGCCCAGCAGGCTCAGCTTTATCAGCGTCTGTAAAAAAAGTTCCATCACTTCTCCTCCCACAGCGCCTGGAAGTACGCCCGCAGCTCCTCCGCGTCCTTCTCGTCCACGTGCTCCACCAGCGCGGCCACCATGGCCTTGGCGCTTCCGGCGTAGAGCTTGTCAATGAGCCGCTTCGTCCGGTACTGCCCCAGCTGGTCCTGCCGCACCAGGGGGCGGTAGTAGTAGACCTGCCGCTTCTCCTGCTCCACCGCGCCCTTCTCGCACAGGCGGCGCAGCAGGGTCTTGGTGGTGTCTCCGCTCCAGCCGTGGTTCTCGGCCAGAACGCCCTTGAGCTGGCGCAGCGTCATGGGCTCCTCTGAATCCCACAGCGCCCGCATGATCTCCAGCTCCGCGTCGGTGATTTTGCTCTCCGCTTCCCACATGATATGTACTCCTTTCAAGGCTAGGTTACAATTGTTCCCTTTTCTATAGGGTACAACTGTAACCTGCTTTTGTCAAGAGAAATTTTTGGAGTTGACAGTTGCATCTGTAGGGGCGCACAGTGTGCGCCCGCCTGTCAACCCAAAATGTATCGTCAAACGGGGGTGTAGGGGCCGGTGTCCCCACCGGCCCCTCCTGACGAGATTGCCCTGTTATCGTGCGGGCCGATGAGGACATCGGCCCCTACGGGGGTAACATACGACAGTGCCTGCAAACGGCAGGCCGGGATCGTCCCGCCCTACGAGGTGGTTGCTATTTCAAAAATCAAATCACGTTATGAAGCTTCTCAAGGGCTGCTATGCGTGTTGTTAGAACGGGCGCATAATGTGCGCCCCTACAAGGGCTGTGCGTCACCGATCGTTTTCCACAGACATTTTTGCCGTATCTTGACAAATATCCCCGCAGATGCTACACTCTTATTAGGCGATTTCGCCAAAAAGAGAGGAGAACCGCCATGGAGAAGACTGATCCCCGCTACCACCATTTCGTCCAGATCCTTCGGGAGGAGCTGGTGCCCGCCATGGGCTGCACGGAGCCTATTGCTATCGCCTACGGCGCGGCCAAGGCCCGGGAGGTGCTGGGCCGGGTCCCGGAACGGATGCTGGTGGAGGCCAGCGGGAATATCATTAAAAATGTGAAGAGCGTAGTGGTTCCCAACACCGGAGGACTGAAGGGCATCGAGGCCGCTGCCGCCGCGGGGGCCGTGGCCGGAGACGCAGGGAAAATTCTGGAAGTGATCTCCTGCGTCACGGAGGAGCAGAAGGACGCCATACGGGACTATCTGGCCGGACACGAGATCACGGTGAAACCTGCCGGGGGAGACGTGGTGTTTGACATCGTGCTGACCCTATGGGCGGGGGAGGACCGGGTGCGGCTGCGCATCGCGGACTACCACACCAACATCGTCCTCATTGAGAAAAACGGGGAGACTCTGCTGAAATGCGGCGCGGTGGTGTCCTCCGGCGGCGCGGCCAGCGGATTGACGGACCGGAGCTGCCTGAATGTGGACGCCATCGTGGATTTCGTGGACACGGTGGACGTGGAGGACATCCGGGAAATGGTCCAGCGGCAGATCGACTACAACTGCGCCATCGCCCGGGAGGGCATGGAAAACGCCTGGGGGGCCAGCATTGGCCGGGTGCTGAAAGAGCACTACGGTGAAGATGTGAAGGTCCGGGCCAGGTACATGGCCGCCGCCGGGTCCGACGCCCGCATGAGCGGCTGCGAGATGCCGGTCATCATCGTCTCCGGCAGCGGCAACCAGGGGATCACCGCCTCCGTGCCCGTGGCGGTGTACGCAGAGGAGCTGAACGTCAGTTATGAGAAGCTGCTGCGGGCCGTAGCCCTCAGCGATTTGCTGACCATCCACATGAAGACCGGCATCGGACGCTTAAGCGCCTACTGCGGGGCGGTCAGCGCCGGATGCGCGGCGGGCGGGGCCATCGCTTACCTCCACGGCGGGGGACGCCGGGAGGTGGCCCACACCCTGGTCAACGCCCTGGCTACTATCTCCGGTATGATCTGCGACGGGGCCAAGCCCTCCTGTGCGGCTAAGATCGCCGCCGCCGTGGATGCGGGGGTGCTGGGCTACCATATGTTCCGCAGCGGCCAGCAGTTCCGGGGCGGTGAGGGCATCGTCACCAAGGGCGTGGAGGAGACCATCAAAAACATCGGCCGCCTGGGCCGCCTGGGAATGCGGGAGACGGACAGGGAGATCATCCGGATCATGACAGGTACATGAATATGCAGGAGAGGGGCCGTGCGGCCCCTCTTTTTATCAGTAAAAAATCTACACGCCCGTCTCGTAAAAATCAAAATGCCGGTTGTAGGTGGAGGGAAACGGGCCGGTGAGGACACCGGCCCCTACAAAATCAATGTCGGTGTAGGGGCCGATGTCCTCATCGGCCCATTACATAGCCTATGGGTTTACTGGATTTGAATTTATGAGACAAGCGTG
>JAAVHD010000052.1 GCA_014799915.1 Oscillibacter sp. | reverse complement strand
GCTCACGCACATCGTCAGGACAAGGAACAGGGCGAGTCCGCGTTTGCTCAGGGTCTTCAAAATCTTCATTGCAATCAATTCTTCCTTTCTTTGCAAGATTGTTCGGATGCAAAGGATCCGGTAACCGAACGAGCATAGCACGGGGAATGCGCGAATACGTTTCCCGTGCCACAGCCTCTGGTTTTGCGCCGCATGGTTTCCCATGTTTTGCCAAATTGCAGCCGAACGAGCATAGAGCGAAAAGAACGCCCCACAGCCTCAGGCTTTGCGCCGCATGGTTTCCCATGTTTTGCCAAAAATAGTTTTTCGAGTAAGAAATTGTTTGCGGTTTGCCCAATTCAATTGGTTTTCGCATTCAATCTGGTACCATGCGGACCATCTTGTCCGTTGTCCATCCGCCCCACCGTTCCGATGCAAAACAGCGGGACGCCCTGCTCCATCGGCATTCCTCCTTTACTGTCCAGTATTACTCGGTCTTGCTGGAATACTGGGGATATTTATGCCAGCCGCCTATCCCCCCATGGCTTGGGGGTAGCGGGGACATACGTCACATGGCCTGTTGTTCCCGGGCGGCCTCCCGGTCGAACTCTTCCAGGAAATTGTCATGGAGGCGTTTTTCAGCCTCTTTCCGGGCGTTTACTGCATCCTCAAAATTGTGATAGCATCCTAAATAGTAACGTTTGCCCTTAAAACAGATCGTAGCACGCCAAATCTTTTTTAATTTGTACCACTCCACGCCTGGGACGCCGCTGGTATTGTTGCAGCGCACGGTCTTGGCCCGCAGCATTTCCACGCAGGTGCCGTCTATGTACGTCAGGCTGGCCCGGCCCACCACCGCGGGCGATTCGCCGAAGTGTTCCTTGTCGCAGCCACAGGATGTACGGTGTCCATCTCTGAGCCGCACCGTTTTGGCCACAGTTTCCTGCCCGCAGTCGCACCGGCACAGCCAAGCGGTCCTGCTGCCGATGTTCTCCGCCGGGGCAATGACCGTCAGTTTTCCAAAGCGTTGGCCGGTCAGATCCAGTTTTTTCGAGGAATGCCTCATTCGTTCTGCACCTCCTTTCCAGGTTTGTAGATCACCGGATGCAACAGAAGGTTTCTTCTGTTGCATACCGATGATTCGCCTACATAATTCCATCCTCATTATAGCAGAGAGGATATCAGAATTGCAATAGCCTTTTGGAAATTTTGGCACGAAAAGTACAGCCGAAAAAAAGCGTTTTTTTCGGCTGTACTTTTCGTGCCTTTATATCTACTTTGCGTCATGACAAACAGAGTCGTTTCTAAAATTTTTAGAATTATTACCTCCATTTGATGACTCCGAATGCAACAGAAGAAACCTTCTGTTGATGTCAGCTGATCAGTCCCAACCTGTCCATCTGCCGCGCGTGCTCTGCGCCGGTGGTCAGCAGGTAAATCCGTGTCGTGTTGACCGAGCTGTGTCCCAATACATCCGCCAGCTTTACGATGTCGCGGGTAACTTGATAGAAAGTGGTTGCAAAAAGGTGCCGGAGGTTGTGCGGAAAGACTTTTGAGCATTCCACACCGGCTTTCCGACATAACATCTTCATCTTCCGCCAGATCTGATTGCGGGAAAGGCTTTTACCGTCTCTGGAGAGAAAAATCTCGCCGGAGACGATTTTTTGTTGTTTCGCGTATTTCCGCAGCTTCCGGCAGAGTTTTTCCGGCAGGATGATGGTCCGAATCTTTCCTTTCAGAGAGATATCCGTCCGTCCCGTCCGGACCGCCTCTATGGTGATATACTTCACCTCGCTTACCCGGATACCAGAGGAGCAGATTGTCTCCATCAGCAGCTTCAGCCAACCCTCCCCGGAGGCGGAAGCGGTATTCAGCAGGCGGCGGTATTCCTCCGCAGTCAAATCCCTGGACGCTTCACGGAAGGTCTTTCGTTGGAGCTTCAGGGATTTCACCCGGCAGTCCTCCCAGCCTAAAAAGTCGAACAGGCTGTTGATAGCGGAGATCTTTGCATTGATGGTAGCCGGAGCAAGGTCCTGGGAGAACATATACTCTTTCCATTCCGCAGAGCGCTCCTTGGTCACCGGCCTGCCGTCCAGCCAGACTGCAAAAGAGCGGATGTCCTGGGTGTACTTCTCAATGGTAGCAGCGGCGCGTTCCTCCTGCTGGAGAGAGCGGGCATAGGCGGTAATGAGTTTTGGAGTGATGGTTCGGATCTTCATGGCTGCGCCTCCTCAGAAAGTAAAAAGTAATGAGAGTATTTTACCTTTTGAGGCGGGAAAGATTCCATCCCTGCTGGATAATTTATTGAATTGGAAAATATACTTAAAGAAAATGGTGGCGGGCGAAAAATCCTCGCTCACCACCATTGTGAATTTTCTCATTTCAAATACTGCGGGCTCGTTCCCGAAACACCTTTACATTATAATAATTCCTGCACCTGTTCCCGCAGAACTCACTTTTCGCATGACTATTATAATACACCTTTCCGCAATTTTTGCAAACCCGCAGACCAGATTTTTCGCTTGTCACCATCGCCGCGTAAGCCAGCCGGAGGACGGACTGCATACTCCGCACCTCCCACACCAGCTGTGGGGTCTGTCCGCTGGTCAGGCGGTAGCCGATCAGACCAGACACATCCATCACCTGCGGATTTGGCGTTGATGCCAGTTCTCCTCTGGTCGACAGGTAGTGCTGGTACAATTCCATAAAGCTGGTCTGGAACAGGCCGATGTCCTCCCCATACTCGCGGCTGTTCAACGGCTGGCAAAACGGCGGCATTTCGGGCCGGTCATCGAAAGGCGTGTCCTTTTCCGCCTCCAGTCCCAAAAGCCCGTGACGGGCCGCAAAAACGGCGCACAGGCGGTCTTTCTCCGGCGCGCCGAGAAAGAGCTGCCGTCCCAGTTCCAGAGCGTCCGCAACCAGTGTCTCCGGGTGATCTGCGCAGTTGAAAGTCAATGCAGCTGCACTCGGTGCAGGCGCCAGAAAATCTATATAAGGCCCGCTAATCTCGTTCTTCACCAGCGTATACTCTGACCACCGGGTCCACATGACGTTCAGATTCGGAAATAAGGCATTCAGTTCCATAACAGATATCCTCCGTGTAACTCTTGTAATTAATATATCATCTTTCGGGCAGAGCCGCAAGGGACGGCTCTGCCCTTTTTCAATTTTCCGGGTATGACTATTCCTTTATAGCCTTCCGCATTCGGTCCAGCGCTGCCTGCCGGTGCTTCACAATGTTTCTCACGGAACATCGCATTTCCTCAGCGATTTCCCTAGTAGATCGTCCCCAAACAATATGCTCCAGCAAAACTGTCTTTTGCTTCTGCGTCAGTCCCTTCAGAGCTTTGCTGACCGCATCATCTGCTACCAACTGGTGCAAATCCTCCGGCCTCTGCGAATAGATGATATCCAGCCAATCCGCCGGACTGCTCAGCTTCAGCAAACTCGCTGCCGGATATCGGAACTCCCCGGCATCATCCGGCTCCCGGTCCACAACGGTAACATCCATATCATCCCTGTGCGCCTTGTGCCGTCGATTATTGTTTTTATCATATTGATCCAGCGTTGCCAGAACGCCATCCCAGTCTTTTGCCGCTGCCAGCGCCTGCAGCTCTGTGTCCAGTCTCATCTCCCTCTCATCCGCCGCTGTGCTTCTCAAAATTTTTCCTCCCCTGTAGTACCGTTTTTCCGTTCCTCACCGTCTATCTATTAGACGGTGTAATTTATGTAACTATAATAATCAATTACAGCAGATTTGTCAAGAGGGGAGGCACTACATGAGCAGAGAAAAAAATATGGCCATCAGCTATCGGGCTATGTTCCGTGAATATCCGGATGCCCTGACGCCCCGCCAGGTTCAGGAGATGCTGGGTATTGGCCAACGCATGACCTATGGCCTGCTGCGAACCGGCAAAATCCGGAATGTTCGGATGGGCAGATTGTACCGGGTTCCCAAAACAGCGGTGATCGATTACTTATGCGCAAACAAAAATGAAGAAAACACTTGAAAAAAGCCAGTTTCCAAGGTAGTATCACACAACCCTGGAAACTGGCGATTATTTGAAGGGAGGATTTGAATGGAACAAAGAGAAATCACCGGCAGCCTATATGAACGTAACGGCAAATATACCGCTGTCCTGAATCTGTACGATGAAACCGGCAAACGAAAGCAGAAATCCATTGCCCTTGGCATTCCTGTCAAAGGCAACAAGCGCAAGGCGCAGGCACGTCTGGAGGAATTGAAGCGGGAATATGGCCCTGGAGCAGCCACCCCATCACCCAAACACACCGAGTCTCCGCTGTTCGCGGATTTTTTGCGCGATTGGCTGAAAATCACCGCTCCCACAATCGAGCGCACTACATACCGCAGCTATGAAGGTATGATCGACGCTCGTCTGGATGCCTTTTTCCGAGAACGCAAATTGCGTTTGTGCGATGTGGAACCCCGTCATATCCGCGAATTGCACGAATCCATTTTTAAGGACGGCTGCAACGCCAACACTGTCATCCATTACCACGCCGTCGTTCGCAAAGCGTTGCAATATGCTGTCAAAAACGAAATGATCTCAGAGAATGTTGCTGACAAAGTGGACCGGCCCAAAACGAGCAAATATCTGGCCGGTTTCTACTCCAAGGAGGAACTTGCCGACTTGTTCAAAGCTACCTGTGATGATCCAATAGCCACTGTGATCCAGCTGACCGCCTACTACGGCTTACGCCGCAGTGAGGTGTTGGGTATCCGTTGGAGCGCGATAGACTTTGAGCGGGGGACGATTTCAATCAACCACAAAGTTACCGAAGACGTGGTGAACGGTAAACATAAAATAATCACAGAAGACAAGCTGAAAACCAAGTCCAGCTTCCGCACTCTGCCGTTGATCCCTGCTATGCGGGAGCTGCTCCTGGAACAGCAGAGAAAGCAAGAGAATTACCGGGCGCTGTTCAAGCGGTCCTACTGCACCGATTACTTGGATTATGTCTGTGTGGACGAGATGGGAAAACTCTTTCGCCCTAACTACATCACGGACCATTTCAGACTGCTTTTGCAGCGGAATGCCTTGCGCCCCATACGTTTCCACGACTTGAGACATTCGTGTGCGTCATTGCTCCTCAGTCAAGGCATCCCCATGAAGCAGATTCAGGACTGGCTGGGCCACTCCACTTTTGCCACTACCGCCGACATCTATTCTCACTTGGATTTCAACTCCAAGCAGGAATCCGCGGAGGCCATTGCCCAGGCATTCGCGCCAGAACTGCCTGCAGAAGCAACAGAGCAGGAGAAAATCCAAAGTTGTGGCATGACCATGGGAATGTGAGGCGGCTATGGATTACGAATATTTGCGCCAGCAATACCCAGAGACCATCTCCATGGATCAACTCTACCGCATCTGCCATATCAGCAAGCGAAAGGCCAAATGGCTGTTGGAAAACGGTGTCATCCCCTGCACAGATTCCGGCAAACAGACCCGCCGCTTTCAAATCTGTCTGGATGATGTGATCACATTTCTGGATCGACGGGATGCGGGGCTTTTGCAGGAGGAGATTCCAACGGGCATCTTCTCCAGCGGCGGGCGTACCCTTGAGAAGCCTCGTCATCTTCTCGACGGCGAAGAATTGCGGGGCTTTTTCCTGGAGCGGTGGGCTGATTTTCCGGATGTGCTCACTGTCCCCCAGGCAACCATCCTATGCGGCTACGGAGCCTCTGTCATCAATCGCTGGTTCAGGGATGGATCGGTAGACGGCGTGTGCTATCGGGGTAAGAATCTGATTTCTAAGGAATCGCTGGCCGAATATCTGGCTTCTCAGGACGGGCAGCTTATTCCGGTCCGTCCTGTGCGGTACAAGGAACTGCTGGAGGAATTTCAGTCGGAGGAACAAAACAGCGGCATGGGCTGGGGGTCCATGTTGCTGTAAACGTAATCTACTGACCACCGGAAACATAAAAAGAGGCACAGGAAACCCGATGAGTTTCCTGTGTCTCGGGCATAAAGCCCGCTGAAATTGGTCAACACTATAGATGCCGCATTGATTTTCGATATCAGTCTTCATCTAATACCATGGTGCAGAAATTTTTCAGCGCGGGAATATCATGTTCTATCGTCTCCCACGTCGTCTGAATACTGAGACTGCCATAGACATGGGCCATCACATTCCGCATTCCTTTAATCTCATTCCATGGCATTTGCGGATGGGAGGAACGGAACTCCTGACTCAGATGCCCGCCCAATTCACCGATTTGCAGGATGCACATCGCACAGGCATTGCGGTAAGCCTTATCTGCGGAGAATGCCGAAAGGTTGTTTCCAAAACGATGGACTGCATCCTCAATATCGCAGCAGTATGCCACAATATGTTCAAGGATCGAGCGGTCACGTTCACTCGCCGGCATACAGCAGCACCTCCTCTGTACGGATGCGGTCCAGGAAAGCATGGTCCAAACTATCCGAGGTCAAAAGATCTACTTTTGTGCCAAGCTGTTCCTCCAGAGCGAGATGCAGGCCGGACAACGCAAACAAGCCGCGTATTTTTCCCTTATCAATGCGCAAGTCAACATCGCTGCCGGGTACTGCTTCGCCGCGGGCATAGGAGCCGAACAGATAAATTCGTTCCGCGCCATATCTCCCGCCAAGTTCCTTTACCGCGTTCTGAATTTCGTTGATCCCAAGCACCCGTTCCACACTGTTCTCCCCTCTCATCACAGAATTACTGCATCTCGGAAAAAAGAAAACTGGCAAACTTCTTGCCGAAATTTGCCAGATTCTGGAACCGGTCAACACTATAGATGCCGTATAGAACCGGTTAGATCGTGCGATCACAAACTGTGACCTGTGTGATTACATCCCGAAGCCGGTCCCCACCTACCATATACTCTAATGCCGCATCGGAGGTTCTGAAAAGCCTGGTTTTCTCTGCGTCATCTGAACAAGTAATGCGAATATATTCTCCTTCAGCCCAAATACCGTACTCCCTGCCCTCCCAGGAAAAGACAACTTCTCCACCTTGTCGCATACAGGTTTTGAAGTCGCTGATCGTTTTGAAACTATAATTTTCTGCGTTATACTGCAAATTCATCAAATTCTCTCCCTTTCTCCCGTAATACTTAAATTCCGGGATATTTCCATCGAAATAGTTGATGGGAGGACCGGGCTTAGGATAAAAAGTCGGAGGGAACCATTCGACGATGTGATCATGTGGGTTTGAATGTATCCCGTTTGGCGCATGGATCGTTTCGTGCCGAATCAGAACTGCTCGTCCGTTTGTATCATATTTTGCGATTGCCCAATATCCGCCTTTTTGCGTAGGAATAAATACGCGCTTAATGGTATTGGGAGGACCTAAATAAATGGCGTCGTTTGGTTTGTTGGGATTCGGTTTCCATTGTCCACCATAGGCACTGCCGCCGCCCTTGACAAGTGATACATCTATGAACGAGCTTATTATATCATGGACAAACGGCGTTTGTCCACCAATTTTGAAAGATTCCAAATCTTCGCTCGCATAGGAGCGCTCATAGCTCATGTATTTCCAGGAACTGCGTTCGTAATCTACATAAACGATGTCTCCCTGCATCTCTGAAAACGGCGTATTATAGCAGATAATTTTTTCCGGTTCGATGCGCCGCAGCATTTCGTTGTACCCGGCCATGAACCAATCCTTCTGGTCTCGCCTGTTTCCATGCTCTGATGCCATATAGGTTGAGACAGCTACGGTACTGCCTCGCTCTATTCCCTCAAAGCAGAAATCAAAGGTAGATTCATCGCCCCAATTTACGGTCGGTATGACCCGGATACCTTTTGATGCCCAGTAGGCCCCACACCAGCGGTTGCGAAACACATTGTAGAGTTGCATCACCGGAGCCATTTCCAAGTACATACTGAAATCCGGCGAAAATGCCGCACGATAACGAGACAGCTTCTCAATGTCACTGTCAGGGCTTTTCCAGACCCGCTCAAATCGGTAATCGTACAGGAAGAAGTGTACCATGCGGTCAAGATGATTTTGATCTTCCAAATGAGTTTTGTCAAATCCAATCAGAAGAAGATCGTCAAAATCTCCAGGATACGGCTCAAATCTTGGTATAATAGGTATCTCCCACTTGCCTTTTCCCGGAAACTGGTTGCGTAGTAGAGCTTGACTTGTCCGGTAGTTATAATTTTCCTCTGTCATGTAAGGGCCTCCTGATGAAAAGTAAGGAATAACATCCTTCTATATACGGTCCTCACATAAAGAAAAGTTGCACATTTGTGTGCAACAGTTTCAAAGGTTTTTCGACTGTTCAAAAAAGAAGTCGGCAAATTTCTTGTCGAAATTTGCCGACTTCATTGGCGGAGATGGAGGGATTTGAACCCCCGCGCGCTTTTTAGACGCCTACTGCATTTCGAGTGCAGACCCTTCAACCACTTGGGTACATCTCCATGATAATCCGTTCCCGGAAAACTGTTAGCATTTTGTTAGCGTTTCAGAAAATTTCTCCCCCGCCAAAACCTCAAAAATCCTGATTTCATGCGGGTTTGCGGCTCCCACCCGGTAAAGCCGCCGTGCGGATTTCGAGTCAGCCCCGTTATGACCACTTCGATACCGCTGCATATAATCAAGGAACGATCTCAAAACCACAAGCATCATACCACAACTTTCGGCTTTGTGCAAGTGATTTTCAACAAGTTTGCCAGAAACCTTCCGACGAAAACAATTGGCGGGAAGTGATCCAGACATTCGTGCAGGCGATTTTTGTAAATAATCACTTGGAAGTGTAATTTCAGCCTTCTCGATCCGTCCGGTCCCGGAAGGGGGCAAAGTACTTTTCAAAAAGCGCCTGGCCCTGCTCCTTCATCTCCCGCTCATACGCCTCGTAGGCTTCCAGCAGGCGCTCGCCGTCCTCGGTGAGCACGGCGCCGCCGCCGTGCCGCCCGCCGGTGGTGGAGTGCAGCAGCGGAAAACCCAGACCCCGCTCCGCCTCCCGCAGAATGGTCCACGCCTTGGAGTAAGCCATATTCATATCCATGGCCGCGGCCCGCAGGGAGTGGAGCGTCTCCACCCGCCGCAGCAGCATGGCGATGCCCGGACCGAAACACTTCCGGTCTGTATACAGCCGCAGGGTGATGGCCGGGTGCAAGCTGGTGTCAGGCATGGGACGACCTCCTTCTGTAATCCGTGTAAAAGCATAAATGATTGGTCATTATACCACAATTTTTCTCCTCAGGCAATCGGAAATCCGGGATTTTAGCAAAATTGGCAATGAAATCCTTCATAGATATTTAACACTTTGTCCATAAACATTTCTCGGCATTTGTGCTATAATGCCAAGGAAATTGGCGCACTATGTGCCAGTATGGAGAGCATATATGAGAAACGATCACAATTTGACTTTAGGCATTGACATTGGTTCCACCACAGCGAAAATCGTGGTAGTGGACAATGGGACCATTCTGTTTGAAAAGTACCAGCGTCATTTCTCCCAGGTGCGGCAAAAGACGCTGGAATTATTGGAGGAAGCCGCGCCCTTTGTGAGGGAGCGGACCTTTACCGCCGCCATCTCCGGCTCCGCCGGACTGGGACTGGCGGAGAGTGCCGGGGTGCCCTTCGTGCAGGAGGTGTTCGCCACCGGCGAGGTGGTGCGGCGGCTGGAGCCAGACGCCTCCGCCGTGGTGGAGCTGGGCGGTGAGGACGCCAAGATCATCTTCTTTGACGGCGGCATTGACGAGCGCATGAACGGCTCCTGTGCCGGAGGGACGGGGGCGTTTATCGACCAGATGGCCACCCTGCTGGGCATCACCGCCGACGAGCTGGACGAGCTGAGCTTACAGAGCACCCGGCTGTACCCCATCGCCTCCCGGTGCGGCGTGTTCGCCAAGACGGATATTCAGCCGCTTCTGAATCAAGGGGCCAAGCACGCCGACGTGGCTGCCAGCATTTATCAGGCGGTGGTCAACCAGACCATCGCGGGGCTGGCCCAGGGCAAGCGGATCTCTGGAAAGGTGCTGTTTCTGGGCGGGCCGCTGTACTACTGCAAGGGCTTGCGCCAGCGGTTCCAGGAGACGCTGAAGCTGGATGACGAGCACGCGGTGTTCCCGGAGTACGGGCGGTTCGCCGTGGCCATGGGCGCGGCTCTGTACGCCGAGGAGTCCGGCGGCGTTTACACCATGAATCAGCTGAGGGAAAAGATTGCCCACAGTGCTGCCGTCCGGGACGCGGCCAACCTCCTCCCTCCCCTGTTTGCTGCCGAGGCGGACTATGAGAAATTCCGGAGCCGCCACGCCTCCGCTACGGTGGCGGAGGGCGACCTTGCCTCCTATTCCGGCGGTGCATGGCTGGGCATCGACTGCGGCAGCACCACCACCAAGGTCGCGCTGCTTGGAGAAAATAAAGAGCTGCTCTATACATACTACAGCTCCAACCGGGGCAATCCGGTGGAGATCGTGCGGGAGCAGCTGGAAAAGATTTACGCGCTGTGCGGCGGACGGGTGACCATCCGGGGCAGCGCGGTCACCGGCTACGGCGAGGAGCTGATCAAAGCGGCCTTTGGCGTGGACCGGGGCGTGGTGGAGACCATCGCCCATTACACTGCCGCCAAACATTTCTGCCCCGAGGTGGATTTTATCCTGGACATCGGCGGGCAGGACATCAAGTGTTTCAAGATCAAAAACGGGGCCATTGACTCCATCATGCTCAATGAGGCGTGTTCCTCCGGGTGCGGGTCCTTTATCGAGACCTTTGCACGGTCGATGGGATATGATGTAGCCGCTTTTGCAGAGAAAGGACTACACGCCGGGGCTCCGGTGAACCTGGGAAGCCGTTGTACCGTGTTCATGAACTCCTCCGTCAAGCAGTCCCAGAAGGACGGGGCCACGGTGGAGGATATCTCCGCCGGACTGAGCGTCAGCGTGGTAAAGAACGCCATTTACAAGGTCATCCGGGCGGGAAGCGCGGATGAATTGGGTGAGCATGTAGTGGTCCAGGGCGGCACGTTCTACAACGATGCGGTGCTGCGGGCCTTTGAAATGGAGCTAGGCAAGGACGTCATCCGGCCCGCCATCGCGGGACTGATGGGAGCTTATGGCGCGGCGCTGTATGCCATGGATTTGCAGGAAAGCTCCCTCATTTCCCGGGAAAAGCTGGAGAACTTCGTCCACACCGCCAAGGCCGCCACCTGTCAGGGCTGTACCAACCACTGCCGCCTGACGGTGAACAGTTTTGGCGCGGGCAAAAAGTTTATCTCCGGCAACCAGTGCCAGAAGGGACTGGGCATCGCCAACGCCGAGGAGCTGCCTAACCTTCACGCCTGGAAGAGGGATACCCTTATGGGACTGGAGCCCAGGGCGGAAATTCGGGGAACCATCGGCCTGCCGTTGGCCCTGGGAATGTACGAGCTGCTGCCGCTGTGGCACGCATTCTTTACGGAACTGGGGTTCAAGGTGGAGGTCTCCGGCCTGTCCTCCCGGCGGATATATGAGAAGGGGCAGTTCTCCATCCCGTCTGACACTGCCTGCTATCCGGCCAAGATCATGCACGGACACATGGAGGTCCTGCTGGACAAGCACGTAGACGCCATCTTCTACCCCTGCCTGACCTACAACGTAGACGAGAAGGAGAGCGACAACCACTACAACTGCCCGGTGGTGGCCTACTACTCCGAGCTGCTCCACGGAAACATGGACGATCTGGAGCGAACCCATTTCCTCTATCCGTTTTTGAACATCAACAACCGCAAGGAACTGACCAAGGAGCTCCACGCCTGCCTCTCCGCCGTGTTCCATGACGTGACGAAAAAAGAGGTACGCCATGCGGTGGACGCGGCCTTCTCCGCCTACGAGGCCCACATGCTGGCCGTAGGTCAGCAAGGCGAGGAGGCGGTTGCCTGGGCGCGGGCCCACGGCAAGCGGATCATGATTCTGGCGGGCCGTCCCTACCACATCGACCCGGAAATCGGCCACGGCATCGACAAGCTGGCCGCGTCCCTGGGGTTCGTAGTGGTCAGCGAGGACAGCGTGTGCCACCTGGCGGACCCGGTGCCGGTGCATGTGCTCAACCAGTGGACCTACCACGCTCGGCTCTACCGGGCGGCGCGGTACGCCTGCGAGCATCCGGATGTGCAGCTGGTGCAGCTGGTGAGCTTTGGCTGCGGGGTGGACGCCATTACCACCGACGAGGTGCGGCGCATCCTGGAGGAATCCGGGAAGCTGTATACCCAGATCAAGATCGACGAGATCACCAACCTGGGCGCGGTGAAGATCCGGCTGAGGAGTCTGATTGGCGCACTGGAGGAAAAGGGAGTATAAACAGTATGCTGTGTGCCATTATCATCGTTGACGCAGCCTCGACGGACCGGCTTTTGAGAGTGAGGCAAATCGCGGAGCGCTTTGGCTATCCTCCAAAGAAAGTACACGGACACATTACGCTTGCGACATATACCGGCGACGATGAAGATGGATTCATTTCGTCCTGTAAAGCAATTCTGTCTAAATTGGGGAAATTTCCTGTCTACTATGATAAGGTTGAAGCATGGGAGTCCATGTCCGGCGTAAAATCATTTATTGTAGCTGTTCCGCGAAAGGAACATGTCATTGTTACTCTACAGAAAGAAATTTCCAGAGATTGGGCAGCAGATTTGAATGAGTGGACGCGGGAGGATAACTGGAATCCTCACACTTCCCTTATACATGTCCCCGGAATAGATATTTCCGATGTCGCCAAAGCCATGCAGACGGAGTTTGAGCCGTTTGTTGCACAAATTGATAGAATTGAATTTACACGTGTTTATGAAAACGAAGGCAAATGGAGCTATGAAATAGCTGACTTTGTTGAACTGCAATAAAAGAACCCGAAAGGAACCCAACCTATGGTCGATCAAGAAAAAGGCTACGTAGTCTTTACCGAAGAAATGAAAAAGACCCACACCATCCTGGTGCCCAACATGCTGCCCATGCACTTCAAGATGATCGGCAAGGTCATGAGCCGTTCCGGGTACAAGGTGGAGCTGCTGGAGACCAGCGGGCCGCAGATCGCGGAGGCGGGGCTGAAATACGTACATAACGACACATGCTACCCCGCCATTCTGGTCATCGGGCAGTTCATCGACGCGCTGCAAAGCGGGAAGTACGACCCGGACAAAGTGGCGCTGATCCTGTTCCAGACCGGCGGCGGGTGCCGCGCGTCCAACTACATCCATCTGCTGCGCAAGGCTCTGGAAAAAGCGGGACTGGGCCATGTACCCGTCATCTCCCTGTCCATGGCTGGGCTGGAGAAGCATCCGGGATTCCAGCTGACGCTGCCCCTTATTATGAAGATGATGTACGGCGTGCTGTACGGCGACCTGCTCATGACGCTGGTGAACCAGTGCAAGCCCTACGAGCTGAACAAGGGCGACGCCCAGGCCGTAGCGGACCGGTGGACGGAGCGTCTGGCGGAGGAGATGACCACCGGCGGCAAGGCTAATTACCGCCAGGTGAAAGCCAACTACCGCCGTATTTTGGACGACTTTGCCGCCATCCCCATGGAGAAATCTGACAAGGTGAAGGTGGGCATCGTGGGGGAGATTTTCGTCAAGTACTCCCCCCTGGGCAACAACAACCTGGAGCAGTTCCTGGTGGACGAGGGCGCGGAGGCGGTGATCCCCGGCCTGCTGGACTTCTGCCTGTACTGCGTGTATAACAATATGCTGGACCACAAGCTCTATGGGATGCAGAAAAACGTCCAGTTCGCCTACAAAATTGCCTATCACTATCTGGTGAACAAGGAAAAGGACATGATCGACGCTATCAATGCCCACGGGCGGTTCTCGCCGCCCACCCTGTTCACACACACCATTGAGCTGGTCCAGGGAACCATCAGCATGGGCGTCAAAATGGGCGAGGGCTGGCTGCTGACGGCGGAGATGCTGGAGCTGGCGGACAAGGGCGTGGGCAACATCGTCTGCACCCAGCCCTTCGGCTGCCTGCCCAACCACATCTGCGGCAAGGGCATGATGAAGCCCATCAAGGAGCGGAATCCGGATGTCAACATCGTGGCCATCGACTATGACGCCGGGGCTACGCGGGTCAACCAGGAAAACCGCTTAAAGCTGATGCTGGCCAACGCCCGTCAGCGGCAGGAGGAACCCGCCGTTGCGCAGAGAGCGGCGGTATAAGGTTACTCCGCTGTCACGGCCTTAATAAAATTCTCTCCGGGTACAGCCCCCGCCGTTTACCGGCGGGGGCTGTTTCATATGCGGAATTGTAAATCGGCCCTTTACCTTTCGCTCTTTTTTTGATATAATGTCTTTTGTTGTATAAAAATAGCTTCCAAAGGACATCGGAGAAAGGAGGGAGACCCATGAAATACGCCAGATGGACGGGCGGCGGCTACGACGAGACCGCCGCCGGCGCCCTGTCTGCGGCAGGGTATCCCCCGCTGCTCTCCGCCGTACTGTCCGCCCGGGGGATAAAGGCCCCGGAGGAAGCCGCAGTACTTCTGGAGCGTGAGCGGGAGCTCAGCCACTCCTCCTTTCTGATGAAGGATATGGACAAGGCCGTGGAGCGCATCCGCCGGGCCCTGGCGGACGGCGAGCGGATCGCCGTCTTCGGCGACTACGATGTGGACGGCATCACCTCCACAGCCCTGCTAGTGGACTACCTCCGCTCCCGTGGCGTGGACTGCCTGAAATACATTCCCCGCCGGATTGAGGACGGGTACGGGCTGGGAAAGGACGCCCTGCGCTCCCTCCATGACAGGGGCGTGACGCTGGTGATCACCGTGGACTGCGGCATCACCGGCGTGGAGGAGGCCCGCTTCGCCAGAGAAATCGGTCTGGACCTGGTCATCACCGACCACCACGAGTGCAAGGACGAGCTGCCCGATGCGTCGGCGGTGGTAGATCCCAAAAGGCCGGACTGCCCCTACCCCTTCAAGCACCTGGCCGGGGTGGGCGTGGCGCTGAAGCTGGTGCTTGCCCTGGATGAACAGCGGGAGGAGGCCCTTTTCGCCCGCTACTGCACCCTGGCCGCCATCGGCACCGTAGCCGATGTGATGCAGATGACCGGCGAGAACCGGACTATCGTCTCCCGGGGACTGGAGACCATCAACAGCTCCGATTTCCTGGGCCTCCGGGCCCTGCTGCGGGAGACGGGGCTGGCGGACAAGGAGGTCTCCTCCACCCAGATCGGGTTTATCCTCGCCCCCCGGATCAACGCCGCCGGGCGCATGGGTGAGGCGGAGCTGGCCGCCGATCTGCTGCTGACGGACGACCCCGCCCGGGCGGAGGTCCTGGCCCGGGAACTGTGCGGCCTCAACCGGGAGCGTCAGGCGGTGGAGCAGGATATCTTCGCCCAGGCGGTGGAACAGATCGAGTTCCTGCCCGCCGGGGAGCGCAGCGCCCTGGTCCTCTCCAGCGAGGTGTGGCACCAGGGCGTGGTGGGCATCGTGGCCAGCCGCCTGAGTGAAAAATATTCCTGTCCCAGCTTTATGATCCACCTGCAAAATGGCATGGGCAAGGGCTCCTGCCGCAGCTACGGGGGATTCAATCTCTTTGCCGCCCTGGAGTCCTGCCGGGATCTGCTGGTGGACTTCGGCGGCCACGAGCTGGCGGCGGGCTTCAATATCCGGGAGGAGGACATCCCCGCCTTCCGCCGCCGGATCAACCGGTGCGTATGCGACTACTGCAACGGGGAGACGCCGGTGTCCTCTCTGGCCCTGGACGTGGTCATCCGCCATCCGGAGTGCATAACGCTGGAGGAAATGGACGCCCTCGCCCGTTTGGAGCCCTACGGCGCGGGCAACGAGCGCCCGGTGTTCGCCATCATGGGGGCCCGGGTGGAGAGCCTTCAGGCCGTGGGCCAGAACCGGCACCTGAAGCTGCGGCTGGTCAAGGGGGACTCCCGGTTCGACGCCATCTTTTTCTCCGCCACCGCCACCTCCTGCGGCGTATCCGTGGGGATGCGGGTGGACGCGGCGTTCCATTTGCAGGTCAACGAGTTCCGCGGAGTCAGCAGCGTGCAGCTGCAATTGGTAGATCTGCGTCCCGCCGCCGGCCCCAGCCAGCGGGAACGGGAATGTCTGGAGCTGGTGGAGCGGCTGGTGGCGGGCCGTGCGGTGACGGCGGGCGAGGCATTGCGCCTGCTGCCGGAGCGGCGGCAGTTCGCCGCGCTGTGGCGAGCCATCGAGCACCTGTCGGAGGAGGAATCCGTCCTCCGGCTGCCCACGCTGCGGCGTCTGGCGGGGGCCCTGGACGGAACGGAGTCCTTCCTGCGGGCCGCCCTGGGGGTGGAGGTCTTTGCCGAACGGGGCCTTGTCACCCTGGAGCTCCAGGAGGATATGATGATACTGCGCCCCATGCCCGGACGGCGGGCCGATCTGGAGCAGAGCGCCTATGTGCGCTCCCTGCGGCAGATCCTGGGGCAGGAGTTTCCTCTTGAAAGGAAGTTATGATAAATGATCTGTCTGGAAACGGAACGCTTAATTTTAAGGGATTACCGTGAAGATGATTTTGACGGATATTACCGGTTAAAAGCAGATGCCAAAACCATGTATTATTTGCAGGATATACAATTATTTACCAAAGAAGAAGCATATGAAGACTTCCGTAAGGTTTTGGATGATATGTCAGCATCCGGGAGAAAGTTTTACTTCCTGCATATAGAGTTAAAAGATTCCCATGAGCAGGTGGGGAGTATTGGGTACACGGTGATGGACGATACCCCTGTTGGAAAAATCGTGCACGCGGGGTATTTCATTTATCCAGAGTTCTGGGGAAAAGGATATACAACAGAAGCGTTTCGACGTGTTCTGAAGTATGCGTTTTCAGAAAATAGCGTATACAGGGTATCTACAGGGTGCCTGGCCGAAAATGCAGGCTCTGAAAGAGTGATGCAGAAATGCGGGTTGATAAAAGAAGCGGAACACATTGATTATGAGTGGCATGACGGAAAAATGAAAACCCGATTGGAATACCGGTTATTAAAACGGGAATGGGAACAGGCGAACACAGAGGCCCGATAAATTTCCGTTTACCGGAGAGCTTTTGAAACGAGTATTCCCCCATGCAAAAGGAGGCTGAGTGACTGATGGTCACAGTGGAAGAGAGATACGAGCATCTGGAAAAGACCATCCGGGGATACAACATCTCCGCGGATCTGGGCCAGATCAGGGCCGCTTATGAATATGCCCGGGAGAACCACGGCGAGCAGATGCGCCGGGACGGCTCCCCCTATATCACCCATCCCATCCAGGTGGCGCAGATCGTAGCGGAGATGCGGCTGGACAGCGAGTCCATCATTGCCGCCCTGCTCCACGACTGCATTGAGGACACCGACAGCACCTATGAGGACATCGCCAAGCGCTTCGGCGTGACGGTGGCGGACATCGTGGACGGCGTCACCAAGCTGACGCGGGTGAAGTACTCCACCATGGAAGAGGAGCAGATGGAAAACCTGCGCAAAATGCTCTTCGCCATGAGCCGGGACATCCGGGTGATCCTCATCAAGATCGCCGACCGGCTCCACAACATGCGCACCATGGAATACCAGACCCCGGCCAAGCAGAAGAAGAAGTCCTTTGAGACCATGGAGATCTACGCCCCCATTGCCCACCGGCTGGGTCTGGCGAAGATCAAGTGGGAGCTGGAGGACCTGTCCTTAAAATATCTGGACCCGGTGGCCTACCACGACATCAACAAAAAGCTGGAGGCGGACAGCGCCCGGCACGAGCAGTTTATGGCCCGCATCCAGGAGGAGATCAACAACCGCCTGATTGAGCTGGACATCCCCCATGTCACCGTTTACGGCCGGATCAAGCACCCCTACAGCATCTACCGGAAGATGTACCTCCAGGAGAAGACCATGGAGGAGCTCTACGACCTGTTTGCCTTCCGGGTGCTGGTGGACACGGTGCCGGACTGCTACAACGTCCTGGGCGTGATCCACGACATCTACAAGCCCATCCTGGGCCGGTTCAAGGACTATATCGCCACCCCCAAGCCCAACATGTACCAATCCCTCCACACTACTGTCATCGGCGAGGAGGGCATCCCCTTCGAGGTGCAGATCCGCACCTATGAGATGCACGCCATCAACGAGTACGGCATTGCCGCCCACTGGAAGTACAAGCAGGGGATCAAAAAGGAGGGCAACGAGGCGGATTACGAGTGGATTCGCCGTCTGCTGGAGAACCAGGAGGACGCAGATGCGGAGGACTTTATCCACTCGCTGAAGGTGGATATGTTCGCCGACGAGGTCTTCGTCTTCACCCCCCGGGGCGACGTCATCAACCTGCCCGCCGGGGCAACGCCCATCGATTTCGCCTACTCCATCCACTCCGCCATCGGCAACACCATGGTAGGCGCCAAGGTCAACGGGCGGATGGTGGGCTTTGACTACCAGCTCCACAACGGCGACGTGGTGGAGATCAACACCTCCAAGGCCGCCCACGGTCCCAGCCGCGACTGGATGAAGATCGCCAAGAGCAGCGAAGCCCGCAGCAAGATCCGCCAGTGGTTCAAGCGGGAGCGCCGGGAGGAGAACATCGCCCAGGGCCGGGCCTCCTTTGAGTCGGAGCTGAAGCATACCGGCCTGAATATGGCCCAGATCACCGCCCCCGACATATTGCCCAGCATTCTCAAGCGGGTGAGCTTCCAGTCCCTGGACGAGATGTACGCCGCCATCGGCTACGGCGGCCTGACCGCCCTGAAAGCGGTGAACCGGGTGCGGGACGAGTTGCTGCAGATCAGCCGCGCCGCCGCCATGGAGAAAGCCGCCCGGGAGGCCGCCGAGCGCGCCGCCCAGGAGGCCAAGGCGGCTCAGGAGGCGCGGCAGCCCATCCTGCCCAGGAAAGTCAAGAGCGAGAAGGGCATCGTGGTGGAGGGTCTCTCCAACTGCCTGGTGAAGTTTTCCAAGTGCTGCGCCCCCGTGCCTGGGGACGAGATCATCGGGTTCATTACCCGCGGCTACGGCGTGTCCGTCCACCGCAAGGACTGCCCCAACGCCCAGCCGGACCACCACGTGGAGGCCAACCAAGGCCGGTGGATCAAGGTCAGCTGGAGCGACGACATCCGGGACTCCTACACCACCGCTCTGGAAGTGATGTGCAAGGACCGGCCCAATCTGCTGGTGGATATCTCCACCGCCATGAGCACCTGCAAGGTGAACGTCAACAGCCTCAGCGTCCACACCACCGCCGACGGCTTTGCCATTTTCCATCTGGTGATCTCCGTCACCGACTCGAAGCAGCTGGAGCAGGTCATGCGGAAGATCCATCAGATCTCCAGCGTGATGAAGGTCAGCCGGCCAGCGGGCTAAGGTCAAACGCATCAGAACAGCGGAGGGCTTTTAGATGATACTATCCGATAAAACCATACTGGAAATGCTGGCGGCGGGTACACTGAAAATTTCGCCCATGGAACGGGAGCAGGTGCAGCCGGCCAGCGTGGACATCCGGCTGGGCAATACGTTCAGCGTTGTGGAGGACTCCCCCGCGGGGGTGATCCCTCTGGACGGGGAAATCCGGTATAAGACGATCACCAGCGACACCTATGTCCTCCTGCCAAACCAGTTTGTGCTGGCAACAACAAGGGAATATTTTGATCTGCCGGACGACGTGACCGCTTTTGTGGAGGGCAGGAGCTCTCTGGGCAGACTGGGCCTGTTCATCCAGAACGCCGGATGGGTGGACCCCGGGTTCCAGGGGGAGATCACACTGGAACTATACAACGCCAACCGCTGCGCTATCGAGCTGAAAGCGGGGCGGCGGGTAGGCCAGCTGGTCTTCGCCCGGATGGACAGCGCGGCGCTGAACCCCTACCGGGGAAAATACCAGGGCCAGCGGGGCGCGACGGGCTCCCGGATCTTCCTGGATCATGAGGTGAAAGAATGAGAGCAGTCGTCACACGTGTTCGCTCCGCGTCAGTGGAGATCGCTGGGAAAATAAACGGAAAAATCGGGCAGGGCTATCTGATCCTGCTGGGCGTCGGCCCAAATGACACCGAAGATACCGCCGTGAAGCTGGCGGATAAAATCTGCAATCTGCGGATTTTTGAAGATGAAAACGAAAAGATGAATCTGAACCTGGAACAGGTTGGCGGCAGCATCCTGGTGGTGAGCCAGTTCACCCTGTACGCCGACACTTCCAGCCGGAGGCCGGGGTTCTCTAATGCGGCCAAGCCGGATGTGGCAATACCGCTGTATGAGAAGTTCATGGAGCACTGCCGGGAGCGGGGCTTTACCGTGGAGCACGGGGAGTTCGGGGCCGATATGCAGGTCTTCTCTCAGAACGACGGGCCGGTGACGATTCTGTTTGATACGGAGAAATAGGCGAGGCTATGAAAAAGATAAGTTTGGTGATACTTGTCGTGTATGGTCTGGCCTCAATGGCTTTGGTATGGCTCTGCGTTTGGACGATCTTGCAGGGGCATTGGGATGTTTCCCTGATTCTCGGCGCCATTATCTGGCTCGCTTTCTTTTTTATGTGGCTTCTGCGCTACCTCAGGCGGGAAAAGAAGGACGATACGGACTGACACTTTGCAAAGGAGAGCGGTATGTTCAATTTTTTGAAGAAAAGCAGCAGCGATGATTCCCAGCCCCGCAAGGGCTGGGCCTGGGCTCTCCAGGTTGGCGGATATGCGGGTTCCCAGAGCAATCCGTCCTGGGCGGATATCCATGAGGAGCTGATCGAGCTGGTCCAGGACAGCGACAGCTATCTCATCCTGGAGCAGCGGGACCCCACTGACCCGAAGCGCTATTGGTTCATCCAGTGCGCCATCGCGCTGCAAGGCCCCTATGCGGGGCAATACTCGCTGGAGGTTGGCTACAGAAAGGGCGGCAAGGGCTACCTGCTGGACTGCACACTGCCCACGCTGGAGCAGGTAACAGCCTATTTTGACCAGGCCTTCCGCTGGAAGAAGCTGGATTATACCGGGTTTGAAGATATGTCGGATATGGTGCAATAAGGAGGTGCCATCATGATTTTTGATACCATCCCTGTTGGACAGATCGATACCAACTGCTACCTCATCGGCGATGAAAAAGCGGGTGTCTGCGCCGTGGTGGACCCCGGCGGATCGCCGGAACGCATCTTGGAGATGATCGAGAAGAGCGGCCTGCGGCTGGAGAAGATTTTTCTGACCCACGGCCATTGGGACCACGTGGGGGCCATCCCCGCCCTGCTGGAGAAATGGCCGGACCTGCCGGTTTATGCCCATGAGAAGGAGCTCTGTCCGGCGGACGAGCCGAATCCCCACTACTTCTTCCCCCACGCCGGGAAAAACCAGCGGACCTATGGCGAAGGTGACGAGCTGACACTGGGCAGTCTGAAAATCCAGGTCATGCACACCCCCGGCCACTCAGCGGGGAGTGTGGTGCTTCTGGTGGAGGACTATATGATCTGCGGCGATACCCTGTTCGCGCTGGGCTGCGGACGCTGGGACCTGCCGGGAGGGGACCAGGGGGATCTTATGTGGTCCTTGTCCCGTCTGGGGGGTCTGACGAAAAATTATAAAGTCTGCCCCGGCCACGGCGAGGACAGCAGCCTGAATTTTGAGCGGAAGAACAACCAGTATCTGAAGCTGGCGATGGATCTATGAAACTGATTTTTGAGGGCCACGACTACCGCTACGCCGTGGAGCAGAGCCTGCTGGCCTTTTTCCCTAACGAGCGGCCCGTCTATGAGGGAGACGACCCCCATAGTGCGGAGGTCCGGCTGACGCTGGACGGCTCGCTGGCAAACGCGGTCACGGAGCTGTCCGTGGACGGGAAAACCGCCCACGGCGCGTCCCGGATCGACGTCTCCGGCGCGAAGGATGAATATGAGCGGGAGCGGCTGCTGCAAAGAGCGGTGAAGCTCAGCTTTTTCGAGGCCGCCCGGACGCTGACCGGCGTCACTCCCGCCTGGGGTGCCCTCACCGGCATCCGGCCCGCCAAGCTGGCGGCGGGACTGCTGGAGGAGGGCAAGACGGAGGAGGAAGCGGACGCTATCCTGCGTGACACCTATTTCGTCTCGGACTCCCGGCGGGCGCTGTGCCTGCCCTGCGCAAAGGCGGGGCTGGAAGCGAAAAACGGGCTGGAGAAGGACGAGATTTCCCTGTATGTGGGCATCCCCTTCTGCCCTACCCGGTGCGCCTATTGCAGCTTTGTCAGCAACAGCGTGGAAAAGTCCTTCCATCTGGTGGAGCCCTATTTGCAGGCCCTGCTGGCGGAAGTCGAGAGCGCGGCGGCAATGGTGCAGGATCTGGGCCTCCGGGTAAAATCCTTCTACATGGGCGGCGGCACGCCCACCACCCTGACAGCGGAGCAGATGGACCGTCTGCTGGGCCGCCTGCATGAAAAATTTGATCTGGCAAATGCCGTGGAGCTGACGGTGGAGGCCGGGAGGCCGGACACCATCACGGCGGAGAAGCTGGCCGTACTGGTGAAAAACGGCGTCACCCGCGTCAGCGTCAACCCCCAGTCCATGGACGACAGGGTCCTTGCCGCCATCGGACGGCGGCACAGCGGGGTCGACATCCGTGCCGCCATGGAGCTGGTAAACCGGGCGGGCTTCCCACACGTAAACATGGACCTGATCGCCGGACTGCCGGAGGACACCCCGGAGCGCTTCCGGCGGACGCTGGATGAGGTCATCGCTTTCGGCACGGACAACATCACCATCCACACCCTGAGCCTCAAAAAGGGCAGCCGCATCACCCTGGAGGGCACCCGGATTCCCACAGTGGAGGAGGTATCCGAGATGCTGGACTACGCCTCCCCCGCTCTGCGCGGCGCGGGATTTGCCCCCTACTATCTCTACCGGCAGAAGTACATGTCCGGCAGCTTTGAGAACGTGGGCTGGTGCAAGCCGGGCGGCACAGGATGGTACAACATCTACATCATGGAGGAGCTGCACACCATCCTCAGTCTGGGCGCGGGGGGCTCCACCAAGATGGTGGACCTCGATAAGAACCACATCGAGCGGGTGTTCAACCTGAAATACCCCCAGGAGTATATCCAGCGCCCCGAAAAAATTGCCGTAAATCAGGCAGCTTTCCGGACGTTTTACGCGCAGATATAGCCAAACGGAGAAGAAAGGAGAACTGTCATGGCATATTCACTCAGCAAGATCAACGACGCCGTCCGCAGTGACCCCCAGGGCTTCGTCCAGGAGAGCGACGCGGCCTATGATAAGAAGATCGAAGCCGCCGCGCGGAAAATCGCGGACAACCTGTCCAAGTCCAGGATCGTTCTGCTCTCCGGCCCCTCCGGCTCCGGTAAAACCACCACGGCCAAGAAGATCGAAGCCAAACTGAAGGAACTGGGCATCAACTCCCACTCCGTGGAGATGGACAACTATTTCAAGACGGTGGACCCGGAGACCGCCCCTCGGAACCGGGAGGGACAGATCGACTACGAGTCCCCCTTCTGTATGGACATGGATCTGCTCAACCGGCACTTCGCTGCCCTGGACCGGGGGGAGAAAATCCTGATCCCTAAATTTGAATTTGCCCGGCAGATGCGCTCGGACATCAAGAGCCAGCCCCTCCAGCTGGGGAAGGACGAGATCGCCATTTTCGAGGGCATTCACGCCCTCAACGACATCATCACCGGCCGCAACCCCAACGCCGCCAAGGTATATATCTCCGCCCGCTCCGACATTCTGGACGACACAGGCGATGTGGCGTTCAAGCGTACCTGGCTCCGCCTGGAGCGGCGCACCGTCCGGGACAGCAAGTTCCGGGCCTGGAAGGCGGATGTGACGGTAAAAATGTGGGCCAACGTCCGCCGGGGCGAGAAGCTGTACATCTCCCCCTTCAAGGACAACGCCAGCATTGTCTTCGACAGCGCCCTGCCCTACGAGGTCAGCGCCATCCGGCCCTTCGCCCAGCCCCTGTTTGACCATCTGCGGGTGTCCCCGGATACGGAGCGCTATGAGGAGGTCCACCAGCTGGCGGACGCATATCCCAAGTTTGAGATCCTGGACGAGAAGTATATTTCCCCCGATTCCCTGATCCGGGAGTTCATCGGCGGCGGCATTTATGGCGACTGATAGGAGTGAAAGCATGAAGTTTGAAATAAAGGTTCAATCTCTGCGTCAGCTGGCGCGTAGCGTGTGCAGCGCGGCGCTGGACACCGCATCCCTTTTGCAGGAGTGCTCCTCCGCCGCGGCCCGGCGGGCCGGCGGTGCTGCTTCCCGGCTCTGTCTGGAGCGGAAGATTCATGATCTTCGTTCGGAGATCGGCCTGCAAATGCAGGCTGTGGGTGAGATCATGTACGCCTCCCACCGGGGCAGTCCCTCCGACAGCGGCAAGGTGCAGGAAATTCTGGAGTATGTCGATAGGCTTCAGGAGAAATTGGACGCGCACCGTAGGGAGCTGGAGACCTTGCAGGGGCTTTTGATCTGTCCGGCCTGTGGCGAGGCAAATCATGCGAATTGTCTGTACTGCCAGAATTGTGGGAAACCTCTCAGCAGGCAGTGATTTTTGCCGCCGCTGCGCGGCGGCAGGGCAGTTGGTTCTGCACCAAGCCCGGGGCTTACGCAGCCCCGGACTCCGCGCCTTCTTTTCCCACGCGGGAAAAGAAGGCAAAAGCGCGCCAGAACCTACGGTTCTGGACTCCCTTAGGGCATCGCGCGGAGCGCGACACCTTATTACGGGGGAAATTGTTTTTGCGCTGATCCTGTAGTCCGTCCGGTCTAAATTGGATTTGACAGCGGTTTCGCCTGCGGTGGTTCTATTTCAGAATGTTGTCTTGGCCCCTACCGTATCACACGAGGGGAACTCCCGGGGTGCTGGGAATAGATGGCAGTTCCTGGCGGTGGCCAGGTAGTATGAATAGAAGCGGATTCTGCTGTTGGCTTCCTTAAGGCGAACAGGTAGACGTAGGCACTGAGCATGTGGGTAGACACCCCGGTAAAATTAAACCAGGTACGTCGTAGCGTAGCTAAACAAATACATCAGGGGATTCTCAAGGGCGGCGGAGCCCCCTTGAGGGTGCTTTTGCTTCTTTTCGCACAAACGAAAAGAAGGCCCCGCCCGGCAGGGCGAATCTTAATTAAGATAAAAGCGGAGGCGGCCCGCAGGCCGCCAAGAAAAATGCATGTCTTTTCCAGCCACCCCGTATAGTATAATTACGGGGCTGCGGGGCCGCCGCCCCGATTCTATGCGTAAAAAAGAGGAAGTCAAATGTCCAGAGAAAAAAAGCAGTCCTTCATGGGCGGCGTCACCGTTATGGCTATCTCCACCGTGTTCGTCAAGATCTGCGGTGCCTTGTACAAAATCCCCCTGAATAACATTCTGGGCGATGAGGGCGTCACCCATTTCATGAGCGCCTACAATATCTACGCCCTTCTTCTGACGCTGTCCACGGCAGGACTGCCTCTGGCCCTCAGCAAGCTCATCAGCGAGGCCAACGCCACGGGCCGCCGCACCCAGATGCGGCGCTGCTTCACCACAGCCATGGCGATCTTCGTAGCCCTGGGGGCCGCAGGCTCCGCCATCATGCTGCTGTTCACCAGGCAGCTGGCCGCCATGATGCACAACTCCCTGGCCTACTGGCCTATCAAGTGCCTGGGCGTCTCCGTGGTCTGTGTGTCCATCATGTGCGCCTACCGCGGCTTCGCCCAGGGACGGCAGAACATGGTCCCTACAGCGACATCCCAGTTTATTGAGGCGTTTGCCAAGCTGGTGGTGGGACTGCCGCTGGCCTGGTGGCTCATCCGCTCCGGGCAGCCCCTGGAGATCGGCGCGGCGGGCGCCATTGTGGGCGTCAGCGCCGGCATCGTGCTGGCTATGCTGTACATGTGGCGCAACTACCGCAAAAACCGGAGACCCATCCTCTGGGGCACCGACGTGCCTGAGAGCTACGGCACCATCGCCCGCCGCCTGCTGGCGCTGGGCATTCCCATCACCATCGGTCAGGCGGGCATGAGCCTTTTCAATCTGCTGGACCAGACCATCATCCTCGGCCAGCTCCAGGACGTGCTGGGCCTGGGCGAGCGGGAGGCTGCCAGTCTCTACGGACAATATACCTTCAGCAGTACTCTGTTCAATCTGCCTGCGGGCTTCCTGCCCGCTGTGGCAGTGAGTCTGATTCCCGCCGTGACCGTGGCCGTGACCCGAAGGGACCACCACGAGGTCAACCGGGTAGTCACCACCAGCTTCCGGCTCATCGCCATGCTGGCCATCCCCGCCGGGGTGGGGCTTTCGGTGATGGCGGGGCCTATCCTGCATCTGCTCTATCCCGCCCGGCAGGCCACGGCTGACGCCGCCACCTACCATTTGCAGATGCTGGGCGTGGCCTCCATCTTTGTGTGCGTCATGCTGCTGACTAACTCCATCATGCAGGCCCACGAGAAGGTCAACTGGCCCATCTACACCATGCTCATCGGCGGCGCGGTGAAGGTGGCCGTCAACTACGTCCTGGTGGGCAACCCCGACATCAACATCAAGGGCGCACCCATCGGCACCCTGGTCTGCTACGGACTGATTGCCGCGCTCAATCTGCTGCTGGTCAGCCATCTGCTGGAAAAAAAGCCCAATTATCTTGCCATCTTTGCCAAGCCGGCGCTGGCCTCGGTGGTGATGGGCGCGGCGGCCTGGGCCTCCCATGGCCTGCTCAGCCGCTTCCTGAACGGCGGCTATGTCAAGTCCAGCTTGTGTACCATGCTGGCGGTCGGCGTGGCGGTGGTGGTGTACCTGATCCTGGTCATTGCGCTGCGGATGATCACCCGGGAGGACCTGGAGATGATCCCCCACGGGAAAAAGCTGGCCCGCCTGCTGCGCCTGTGATAACGGCAAGAGCAAAATAAAAGAGAGGATACCATGTTTACTTCCAATTACCAATGGCTCCTGGTCTGCCTGGGCAACCCAGGCAAGGAGTACGAAACCACCCGGCACAACATCGGCTTCATGGCCGCCGACGAGCTGGCCCGCCGGGAGAACGTGAAGATCAACAAGCTCCGCTACCGTGCCCTGACCGGCGAGGTCCGGGTGGGTTCTCAGCGGGTGCTGGTCATCAAACCCCAGACCTATATGAATCTCAGCGGTGAATCCGTGAAGCTGGCGGGCGGGTTTTATAAGATCCCGCCGGACCACGTGCTGGTAATCTCCGACGATGTGGCCCTGCCGCTGGGCAAGCTCCGCATCCGTGCTGGTGGCAGCGCCGGGGGGCACAACGGCCTGAAAAACATCATCGCCCACCTGGGGACGGATCAGTTCCCCCGTGTCCGGGTAGGCGTGGGCGCACCGGAGCACCCGGAGCACGAAATGATCGACTGGGTCATCGGCCACTTCACCTCCCAGGAAAAGAAAACCGTGGACGAGGCCGTAGGCCGCGCCGTGGACGCCGCTCTGTGCGTCATCGAAAAGGGCGTATCTGAAGCGCAGAACCGGTATAACTGACAGGAAAACGCCGTGGTCAAGCCACGGCGTTTTTATTGATCCGGTATATATTTGTCCGATCGCTCAATCAGAGTGACCGCTCTTTGCCACGGATTTTCTTTCAGGAAATGGCATGTATAAACTGAGAGATATTTTCCGCAAACGCCTCTGGCTGCTCCAAAGCGGTGAAGTGACCGCCGTGCGGCATCTCCGTAAACATGATGACGGGGTAGTTCCGCTCTATCCACTCCTGTGGGGCCGGGAGAACATCGTGCGGAAAGGCCGCGAAGGCTGTCGGTACGTCAAACGTTCCCAGCGGCGGCAACGTGAATGTGTTTCCGTGATAGGCGCGGATGGAAGTGCAGGCCGTATTGGTCATCCAGTAAAGCGTCAGGCAGTCCAGGATGTCGTCCATCGCCAGCAGCGGCCACTCACTCCACGCATGGTACTTTTCCGTGATCCATGCGGCCATTCCGGCGGGTGAATCGCTCAGCAGATATGCCAGCGTCTGCGGCTTTGTGCTGTGAATGTTGATATATGCGCCTTCCATACGGGTCCATTCGTTTGCCCGGCGTTTATAGGAAAGTTCGGCAGGCGTCAGTTTCTCGTCCGGCGTTTCGACCAGCTGCCGCACAAAGCCTACGTCGGTAAGATGGATCCCCCTGACCTCCTGCGGATAGTTGGCGGCAAGATAGCGGGTCACACCGCCGCCCATATCCCCGCCTGCCGCTACGTACGCCTTATATCCCAAAACCTCCGTCATCAGCCGGTGCCATATCCCGGCAACCTCGGCATTATTCAGAAAGCCCTTCGGCGGAAGCGTTGAGAACGCGAACCCCGGCAGCGACGGCACTACAAGATCAAAGTCGGAGAGCAGCGGAAACACCTTGGCATAGCGCAGAAAGCTGTCCGGCCATCCGTGCGTCAGCAGCAGCGGCATTGCGCCCCCGCGCGTACTGCGGATATGGAAAAAATGAATGGTCAGGCCGTCTATCTCACAGGTAAACTGCGGATACCGGTTCAGCTCCTTCTCCTTACGTGTCCAATCATAGCCATCGCGCCAGTACGCGAGGAGCGAGGGCAGATAGTTATCATCCATACCCAACTCCCAGCCGCCGCCTTCCAGCGCTCTCGGCAGCCTCGTGCGGCCAATGCGCTGGCGAAGGTCTTCCATCTGCGCCTCTTCAAAATGAATGTGAAATTCTTTCATGCTTCTTCCCCCATTTATGATGGCTGATACTTCCCCACTGGATATTTCCAGCGATCCGAGTATAGCATAAAGTGCAATATATTTCCATATCTCTCTCCGCATTTTTTCATTTTCTCCTTGTACTCCGCGTAAAATCGCTATATAATAAGCGTAGTTCAAAAACGCCCCCTGCAAAGCAGGGGACGCAAGATAAAGCAAGGAGGACTTTTGCCATGAAAAGAATCGGTATGCTGACCAGCGGCGGGGACTGTCAGGCACTGAACGCGGCCATGCGCGGCGTCGCCAAGGCGCTGTTCAACTCCGGCGAACAGGTGGAGATCTACGGCTTTCAGGACGGTTATCAGGGCCTGATCTACGGGCGTTTCAAGCTCCTGACCTATGCGGACTTCACCGGCATCCTCACCAAGGGCGGCACCTTCCTGGGCACCAGCCGCACCCCCTTCAAGACCATCCAGATCCCCGGCGAGGACGGCGTGGACAAGGTGGCCGCCATGAAGCAGACCTATTACAAGCTCCAGCTGGACTGCCTGGTGATCCTGGGCGGCAACGGCACCCACAAGACCGCCAACCTCCTGCGCACCGAGGGGCTGAACGTCATTACCCTGCCCAAGACCATCGACAACGACCTCTGGGGCACGGACATGACTTTCGGCTTCCAGAGCGCGGTGAACGTAGCCACCGAGGCCATCGACTGCATCCACACCACCGCCGCCTCCCACGGACGCATCTTTGTGGTGGAGGTCATGGGCCACAAGGTGGGCTGGCTGACGCTGAACGCGGGCATCGCCGGCGGCGCGGACATTATCCTCATTCCGGAGATTCCCTACGACATCGACAAACTGGCAAAGAAGATCAAGGCACGCCACGAGGGCGGCAGTCACTTCACCATCCTTGCGGTGGCCGAGGGGGCTATCTCCAAGGAGGACGCGAAGCTGAGCAAGAAGGAATACAAGAAGAAGCTTGCCAAGCGCACTTATCCCTCCGTCTCCTACGAGATCGCCGACGAGCTGGGGAAGCGCTGCGGCCTGGAGGTCCGGGTGACGGTGCCCGGCCACACCCAGCGGGGCGGCAGTCCCTGTCCCTATGACCGCGTCTTCGCCTCCCGTCTGGGCAGCGAGGCCGGAAAGCTGATCCTCAAGAACCAGTACGGCTTCATGGTGGGCTACAAGAACCGGGAGATCGTCAAGGTCCCCCTGGAGGAAGTGGCCGGAAAGCTGAAGATGGTGGACCCGGACGCCTCTATTGTCAAGGAGGCAAAACTGCTGGGCATCAGCTTCGGCGACTGACAGCAAACAAATCAAAAAACGGCCCCGTGAGAACACGGGGCCCTACAGGATCAGCATCCGTAGGGCCCGATGTCCCCATCGGGCCGTTTTGTTTGCCGCAAACAGACGGCATCCGCCGCTTTTTTACACCTGCTTACTCAATACCAACCACAGTATAGCCTGCATCAGTGACAGCCTTGGTCAGCACATCGTCAGCGACGTCGCCGTTGACCGTGGCGGTGCCCGCCTCCAGGTTCACCGTGGCGGTGACACCGGGCAGGTCGTTGAGGGCCTTCTCCACTCTGCCGGAGCAGTGGGCACACATCATGCCCTCGATCTTCATTGTCTTAGCCATAGCTTCATTTCCTCCTTGTTTTTGATCGACATCGGTTTCTTGTATTGCAGCGGGACTGCCTGCCGTACAGGCGCTCCCGGTTCCGCCGGAAGTTACGGGGGCTGCGTCAGAGTGGAATTTACTCTTGAAGAACCGCAGCCGCAAAGCGTTGGACACCACCGTCACGCTGCTCAGACTCATAGCGGCGGCGGCAAACATGGGGTTGAGCTGCCATTGCAGCAGCGGGAAGAACACGCCCGCCGCCAGGGGAATGCCCAGCGAGTTATAGAAAAACGCCCAGAACAGATTCTGCTTGATGTTCCGGATGGTGGCCCGGCTCAGCTCCACGGCGGCGGCGGCGTCCATCAGGTCGGATTTCATCAATACAATGTCCGCGCTCTCGATGGCCACATCCGTCCCCGCGCCGATGGCGAGGCCCACATCCGCCCTTGCCAGAGCGGGGGCATCGTTGATGCCGTCACCCACCATGGCCACCTTTTTGCCCTGACCTTGCAGTTCGGAAATTTTCCGCTCCTTGTCCTGGGGCAAGACCTCTGCCATGACCTCCGTGACCCCCAGCTCCCGCCCAATAGCGTCCGCCGTCCGGCGGTTGTCGCCGGTGAGCATGATGACGTCAATGCCCAGACTGCGGAACGCGGCCACCGCGTCCCTGCTGGTGGGCTTGGGGGTATCGGCCACGGCAATCACACCCAGCATCGTGGTTTCCTTGGCAAAATACAGGGGCGTCTTGCCCTGATTGGCCAGCGCCTCCGCCTTGGGGAGCCAGGGGGTCAGGTCGATCCCCGCCTCCTCCATCATGGCGCGGTTCCCGGCAAGACAGGCACGTCCGCCCAGCGACGCCTTTACGCCCCGTCCGTGGACGGCCTCAAAGCCCTCCACCGGCTGGTGGGGCAGCTGCCGGTAGGCCGCTTCCTCCACGATGGCCGCGCCCAGCGGGTGCTCCGACGGGGCCTCCAGACAGGAGGCGAGCCCCAGCAGGGCGTTCTCCGTCAATCCCTCGGCGGGGAGGATATCTGTCACTCTTGGCTTGCCCTGGGTGAGGGTGCCGGTTTTATCCAGAACCACCGTGTCAATAGTATGCAGGGTCTCCAGCGCCTCGGCGGACTTGACCAGGATGCCGTTCTCGGCCCCCTTGCCGGTGCCCACCATAATGGCGACGGGCGTCGCCAGCCCCAGGGCGCAGGGGCACGAGATCACCAGCACCGCCACGCCCGCGGTCAGCGCGCTGGTCACGGAGTGGGTCACCACCAGCCATACCACGGCGGTCACGGCGGCAATCACCATCACCACGGGCACGAACACGCCCGCCACCTTGTCCGCCAGCTTGGCAATGGGAGCCTTGGACCCCGACGCCTCCTCCACCAGCCGGATCATCTGAGCCAGGGTGGTGTCCTCTCCCACCCGCANGGCCTCGAAANTNAAGGAACCGGACTTATTGATAGACGCGGCGGCNACCTTGTCNCCCACGCCCTTNTCCACCGGCAGGCTCTCGCCGGTGAGGGCGCTCTCGTCCACGGCGGAGGTNCCNTCGACAATCACGCCGTCNACGGGGATGGACTGTCCGGGCCGGACCACGATCCTGTCCCCCACCCGGACCTCCTCNACGGGGATNTCCACCTCTACGCCNTCCCGGAGGACGCTGGCNGTCTTGGGNGCCAGNTCCATCAGGCGGGTNATGGCCTCGCTGGTCTTGCCCTTGGAGCGGGTCTCCAGGAATTTGCCCAGCGTGATAAGGGTNAGNATCATCCCGGCGGACTCGAAGTAGAGNTCCATGTGGTANTTGNNNACCAGCNCCATATCNNTGTGNCCNANTCCGAAGCCNATCTGNTANATNGCGAACACGCCATANATNACNGCTGCGATNGACCCCACNGCAATCAGCGAATCCATATTGGGTGCNCCGNGGAACAGCGTCTTGAANCCCACCTTNTANTACTTGTCGTTNAGGTACATAATGGGCAGCGTCAGCANCAGCTGNGTAAAGGCGAAGGCCAGCGCNTTCTCCATCCCCACCAGGAANCCCGGCAGGGGCGCNCCCATCATGTGNCCCATGGAGATGTAGAACAGCGGGATCANNAAGACNAAGGACCAGANAAGACGGTGCTTCATCTGCTTGAGCTCCTCAGCCATCGNATCCTCCCGCCTGGGCGCGGCGGACTTCTCCCCCGCCTTCTGCGGCAGGGACGCGCCATAGCCGGAGGCCACCACNGCGGCGATGATCNCATCCGCCAGAACNACNGCCTCGTCGTAGTCCACCTGCATACTGTTGGACAGNAGATTNACGCTGACNGANACCACGCCCTCCACCTTGCTGACCGCCTTTTCCACGTGGGCGGAGCAGGCGGAGCAGGTCATGCCGGTCACGTTAAAGGTCTGTTTCATCCTATGAGCCTCCCCACTTATTTCATCAGTTTTTGCAGCACGGCCATCAGCTCGTCCACGACCGCGTCGTCTCCCTGCCGGATGCCATCCGCCACGCAGGTGCGCAGGTGCTCGCTGAGCANNTCCCGGCTGAAGCTGTTGAGNGCGGCNTTGACGGCGGAGACCTGGACCAGGATATCCGGGCAGTAGACGTCCTTGTTGAGCATNTCCCGCAGNCCCCGCACCTGNCCCTCGATNCGGCAGAGGCGGTTGGAGAGCCGTTTCANCTCCTCCTCGCTGCGGACGCGCTTTTTATCGCAGTGACAGCATTCACTCATNNCAGATACCTCCCGGGGGTATTTTTACTNTGNNCAGTATATACCCCCNCNGGGTATTTGTCAAGAGGGATNCCTGAAAAATCTTGCGNANAGGAGGNCNACATGGTATAATGNCCACTCTGCNAAGTATTTCATAAAGGANACGGAGAAAAAATGGGTATATTTTTCTATGGCTGCATCACACTGGACGGCTATNTAGCCGACAAAAATCACGGNCTGGACTGGCTGCATCAATGCGGCACAACAGANGAAACCGATTATGAGGACTTCTACCGCCGCATGGANNTCACCATCATGGGCAGCAGGACTTTCCGGGAAATAGCGCGCCTGGAGCACCCGGAAGANNTCTATCCTACTACGNAGAACTACGTCTTTACGCACTCCCCACAGCCGCCCCGGGCGGGANTTCATTTTGTGAACGGGGATGTCGTGGAATTTGTCAAACAGTTNGACANNNCAAAAAACATCTGGGTCATTGGCGGAAACACCGTTCTGTCCCCTCTTTTAGAAGNAAACCTGGTCGATTACCTGATCGTGCAGATCGCCCCCGTACTGCTTGGCGATGGTATCCCTCTGTTTACGCAGGGGGAGGCGTTAAGGCAGTTNCGGCTGGACAAAGTGAAACAATACGGTCCGTTTGCNGAACTGGTCTACAGCAGAGCAGACGGCTGANAACAGCAAGGGAGCGGGCANNTGCCCGCTCCTTCTTATCGCTTTTCTCCGGGNCTGAACACNAGCGCGGCCATGAANGAAAACAGCACCGCCGCCGCAATGCCCCCCGCNGTGGCGGTCAGNCCGCCGGTCATGACGCCCAGCCAGNCCTTCTCGCCCACGGCCTTGGCCACGCCCTTGGCCAGNNTAGAGCCAAAACCGGTCAGNGGTACGGTCGCNCCCGCTCCGCCCCAGTCCGCAATGGGCCCGTACACACCGATGGCCTCCAAAAACACGCCGGTTACCACATACCCCGTCANAATACGGGCAGGGGTCAGTTGGGTTTTGTCGATGAAAATCTGTCCGATGGCACATAGGATGCCTCCGCACAGGAATGCGTTCAGATACTGCATACATAGGTCCTCCTCCTTGATGTTAGCAACCTTTCCGGTAGATGATAAATCTGTGTAGGGGCACACATTGTGCGCCCGAACGAAAACCAGCATCTTCCGTCAGAAGCGGGCGCACAATGTGCGCCCCTACACAGTCTGGCAGGTANATTCAAATTATTTTTCTATGGTCAGCGCGTGACANATCGNNGGGAATGCTCTCCCCCTGGAAGCTGGACGTGGGCGACAGCAGCGCGCCGGTGGGGGCGAACAGGATCTTGTGCAGATGGTTCTCCTCCATCTGGCGCAGCAGATACCCGCACAGCACCGACGCCGANCACCCGCAGCCGCTGGCCCCCGCGTGCATNTCCTGNTTCTGGATNTCATAGAGCAGCATCCCGCAGTCCTTGTANTTCTGNCTCATNTCCACGCCGTCCTTCTCNAAGAACTCCGTCGACAATNTGGTGGCCCAGGACNCCCAGGTCGCCGGTGAGTACCAGGTCGTANTCCNTGGGCTTGGTATTCGTGGCCTGNAAGTGGGCGGAGAGCGTATCATACGCCGCCGGGGCCATGGCCGCGCCCATGTTGTTCACNTCGCAGATGCCCTTGTCCACGATCTTGCCGCAGGTNATGGCGGTGATCTTCGGCCCCTCCCCTTCCGCGCCCAGGATCACGCAGCCGGAGGCCGTCGCCGTCCACTGNGCGGTGGGGGTNCGCTGGTTGCCGTAGGGCACCGGCATACGGTACTGCCGCTCGGCGGTGCAGAAGTGGCTGGAGGTCATGGCCCCCGCCTTNTGNGAAAATCCNCCNGCGATCACCAGGGANGCCAGCGCCATGGANTCCCCCATGGTGGAGCAGGCNCCGTACAGGCCNTAGAANGGNATCCCGAAGTCCCGCAGGCCGAATGACGTACCGATACACTGGTTGAGAAGGTCCCCGGCGAAAATATAGTCCAGGTCCTCCGGGGACAGCGTCGCCTTCTCCAGGGCCTTGCCCAGAGCCAGCTTCTGCATGGCGCTCTCCGCCTTCTCCCAGGTCTTCTCCCCGAAAAAGCTGTCCTCNCTCAGATGGTCAAAATACTCGCTCAGCGGNCCTTCTCCCTCCTGCTTGCCGCCNACGGCGGCNTGGGAGAGGATCACGGGAGGTTGGTCCAGAGCGACGGTCTGCCGCCCCAATCGTCTTTGCATCATCTCGCCTCCGAAACTGAAATCACGGGCATTGCCCGCTTTATGGAAGTAGTCTGTGCGCTTTTTTCCGGAAATATAAGCAGAAAATTCAAACAAAAACCGCAGCCGTGTAAANGGCTGCGGTTTTCCGGTCAATCCAGNACAANCGNTTTCTTTTTTCCNTTTTTGTTTCNNGGATATTCCCGGATTCGCGTCACNTATTCCAGGTTGATCGCCTGGATTTGTCCAAAGGGGTCCTCAATCAGCATACCNNCGGCNCTGACCTCCTTGATGGTGCCCTGTACGCTGCCGTCNTTGGANGTNATNGTGTAGATGATGCACTCTTTTCCGATAAACTGCTTTGCAAGCATCTCCATAGCTGCAATTTCCTCCCTCTTTTTTCTGATGTGGTGGGCAACTGCCACCGTTTTCTGCCNCTTCCGTGGAAGGANCACGGCAAAAACCANAAGCCATATGATCAATATCCAATAGACAGGTTCCAAACCTTCTCCCTCCTGTCAGAAACCGTGTTACATCTTTACTTCCGCCGTCCGGTAGCACAGTACGCTGAGCGNCAGCANNACCAGCAGGATCACNATNCCCACCGNCGCCCACATGGCCGGAGTGAGCAGCCCGNCCAGAAACAGGATGCCTCGCCCGATCTGNGCCAGCAGGCTGGTCCCGCCCTCCTGGGCCGACTCTACCGTTTTGCTGATGATCATGGGTGCGAAGCAGCAGGGGAACCATATGATGGCAAACCCTTTNGCNCCAAANCGCAGCTGNAAGGCGCCGAAGCAAAAATCCAAAATGCAGACACTGACAATGATAAGCGGGTAGACCCACCATTTCATCAGGGCCATTATGTCCAGGTCCANCTCCCAACCGGGATACAGCAGNGTATAAANCCATAGCTCGAATTTGNTCAGCANCCACGCGAAGCCGATGCCTANCACNCAGTTCAGCGCCGTGATAACAGGGTCCGCCAGCATGTAGGACCGCCGGGTGCNGCCCATGGAGACCGCCGTCCGGTAGCGGGCCGCCCCNCCNTTGCCCCGGACCAGCCCTCCGAATACGGTGGCAATCAGGGCCATCATGGAGCCGATCGCCGCATAGTCCCGATCCTCGTTGACAAAGGCGTTGATGCANACCACGATCAGAAAACCAAACAGGAACAGAGCCGCTTGAAATATCAGCATGATCCACACGCCGTCCCGGTTTGCTTTCAGATGTTTGATAAAGAAGTTCATGCNNTCCCCCTCCTTACAGCTTCACTTCCCGCCGCCGCAGCAGCAGCCACTGGAACGCAATGTCCGCCGCCAGCGCCACCGGTACGGCAGCCAGCAGCCACCAGGGCAGCTTNTCCAGATGGATCACGATATCAACAGTCTTTGCTACAGACAACATATCGCTGGCCGCCGCGCTGGCGAATCCAAGCGTGCCGCCCGCGACNCCGCAGATCAGGATGATGATGACCATACCCAGCCATTTCCATTTGACGAACACTGTCCCCATGATGCTTCCAATCGCAGAGGCAACGAGCAGTACGCATAGGAGCGTCGGGATGCTCTGCAGGCCGATGGCGGACACCTCTCCCGGCATCAGCAGCCAGATCAAGGCGCACGCCGCCATCGTCACAGCGATGATGAGCGCCCGGTAGTAGTGGAAGCCCAGCAGCACGTTCCGTCTGGTCTCCCCCATGGACAGCAGCAGCGGTACATACAGCATATGGCACCCGCTGTTGATCATCAGCATCACGAAGACAGATGAGATGAGCAGAAAGTAAGGCACTACNGTGGCGAAGGTGGCGGCGTCCACCCCCTCCGCGTTNAACAAGGANATNACCGCCATGACCGCCGTACAGACCAGGGTCACTCCCGCGCTCTCCCAGGTGTACCGGNTCCAGAATCTCAGGTTGCGCTTCACTTGGCCGCCTCCTCCCCGCACAGGGCCACGAAGGCTCGCTGGAGGCTCACCGGCTGGACGGACACNTCCCGGCTCTCGTCCACGCTCTGACCNGGCTTGAGGAATACNGTCACGCCCTTGCTGCGGCCCACGGTCTCGGGATGATGGACCTCCAGNCCGGCNGTGGCGGCGTCCACNTCCTCGATCTTGCCGCTGACGTGGACGGCGCTNTCCACAAANGCCTGGGTGTCNGTCTCCACCAGGATTTTCCCCTCNTGGAGGATAATGACCTCCTCCAGCACATCGGCNGCCTCCTCNATGATNTGNGTGGAGACNACNAAGGTCCGTCCGGAGTTGGTGTACTCCTCCAGCAGCAATTTNTAAAACTGCTCCCGGGCNACCACGTCCAGTCCCGCCACCGGNTCGTCCAGGAAGGTNTANGGNGCTTTGGANCACANNGCCACGATNATGGTNANCATNGANAGCATACCNTTANTCATNTTGCCGAACTTNTTCTTNACGTNCANATCGAACAGCTTCACCAGCCGCTCCTCCATGGCCTTGTCCCAGTCCTCGTAGTAAGTAGAAGCGATGCGCAGGTACTCCTTTGCCTTCATGGCGGATAGACCGCTCTCGGCGGTGGCGTTCAGCTCACGGGAGAAGCAGATTTTCGCCAGGCTCTTCCGGTGTTCCCATACGGGCTCGCCGTCCAGGGTGACCATCCCTTTGGAAGCCGGATTCTGGGCTGAGAGGATGGACAGCAGGGTGGTTTTTCCCGCGCCGTTGCGGCCAATGAGGCCGTAGATCTTTCCGGGCTGGAGATCCAGCGTCACGTTTTGCAGCACATCCTTGCCGCTGTAGGTCTTTACAATATTCTCACAATGCAGGCTCATAGATATCTCTCTCCTATCATGTTCAGTAGTTCTTCCTTGGAAATTCCAAGGCTTTTGGCCTCGGCCAGCAGAGGGGCTAAATGGTTTTCCGCAAAGGCGGCCTTCCGCTTGGCAAGGATCTTTTCTCTTGCGCCCTTGGCGACGAACATGCCGACGCCCCGGCGTTTATAGAGGATCTCCTCATCCACCAGCAGGCCAATGCCCTTGGCGGCGGTAGCCGGATTGATGGTGTAGAGCTTTGCCAGCTCGTTGGTACTGGGGACCTGCTCCTCCTCCAGCAGGATGCCGCGCAGGATGTCGGTTTCGATCATCTCGCTGATCTGAAGGTAGATGGATTTCTGTTCTGTCAGACGTTCATTCAAAGGGTTCTCTCCTTTCTGCCGTGGTACTATGGATTCCTTTGTTCGTTAGTTGAGTGGTTCATTACTTGTGTAAGTAACTATATAGCAAGTGGTAGGTTTTGTCAATAGGGAATTAAAAATTTTTCTTGCCGCCGCTGCGCGGCGGCAGGGCAGTTGGTTCTCCACCTGGCCCGGGACCTGCGCGGCCCCGGACCCCGCGCCTTCTTTTGTCACGCGACAAAAGAAGGCAAAAACGCGCTTAAACCTACGGTTTAAGAAT